>RZZF01000247.1 GCA_009929975.1 Clostridia bacterium | reverse complement strand
CTGTCGCAGTGCCAGAAGCAGCTGCTGACGATTGCCCGGGCCATATTAGCGGATCCGGATATCATGATTCTCGATGAGGCAACCAGTTCAGTTGATACGCGGACGGAGATGCTGATCCAGAACGCGATGCTTCGCCTGATGGAGGGACGGACCAGTTTTGTCATCGCGCACCGTCTCTCGACCATCCGCGACGCTGACCTGATTCTGGCGCTGCGCGACGGGGATATCGCGGAACAGGGCACACATGAAGATTTGCTGGCCGCAGGTGGTTTTTACGCCGATTTGTACAACAGCCAGTTTGAAGTCAATCCAAAGGCCTGACGCCTCAGTCTGACAGGGAAATTTCCAGAAAGACGACGTCTTTACTGATCAGCAGGCGATAATAGACCCGGTCATGATTCTGTACATGGCTGAGGGCATCTTCCAGCATCGCCTCAACATCCGCGGTCGACGGCCGGGCTGTTCCAGTCAGAAGGGTCTCGATCAGCAGGACACCGGAGGTGGAGAAATCATGTCCGGCGAGTGCCTGGCGGATGCGTTCGGCCAGCTGGGCGTCATCTGAAGCCGTCAGGCCCTGGAAGCGGTAATAGTGCGCTCCGTCCTCCGGAGCCGCCGGAAACGCGGTCCGGTCCCATTGATGGGTGGCCGCCATGATCACGTCCGAACGCAGAAAATGGATATGGCGTGCCGGCGTCTCGTTTCCGCCATCCGGCAGCGGGTCATCATGCGTTACATCGACGTGAAACCAGGTACCGTCCAACCTGACCAGGTTCCAGGCATGGCCGAGGCCGTCGCTCTCCCCTGTCACCATCTGTACATCAAATCCGAGATGAAGACCGATCAGCTGAAAGGCCTGTGCATAGCCCTGGCAGAGTGTTGTCCCGTCCAGCAGCGCGGCCGCGGCATGGTTCATCTCCTGGTTCTCCTGGCGGTCATAGATGATATTCCGCACAAGCCAGTCATGCAGCAGCTGCAGCTGCCGCCAAGGCTGACTGGTCTGGCCGCGAATCTGTGTTGCGATGTCCTCAGCCATCAGTTCGACATCATGGATCAGCAAGTCGAGTTCCCGGGATGTCAGGGCCGCAGTCGACTCCCAATACTGCGGCGTCAGGGACATGGAATGGATCAGACCACCATCACCCTGGTCCGATGTATAGCTGACTTTCGCCGATCCGTTGAGATAGAAAAATCTCGGATGGGCCAGATAGACCGTCTGGTAAATCTGGTACAGACGGTCAATGACCGTATCCGCGTCCAGACGGGGGATCCGGTATGTCTCAAACAGCGGATCAAGGATAATATCGGTATCCCGGCCATCGAGTGCCAGCAGAATCAGGTCCTCTGCCATCTGGTCGAAAACATCATCTGGCTGGCTGGCTGCCGGGGTTGTCGCTGTGGGCGGCTGCCCGGATGTCTCACCGGGCGGGACAAAGCCCGTTGTCTCTGAAAGATCGGTGGCGGACGATGGCTGGCTCGGATCTGTCAGTACGCTTTGTCCGCCGCCGGGTACCGTTGTCGGAACCATTCGGAACCATTCCGTCCATGGCTGGCAGGCGGACAGGACCAGCGCGCACCCGACCGCGGCCAGCAGCACCGCTGCCGCACGGTTTCGCCGGCGACTGACGCGGCTGGCCTTCATGGTGTCCTCCGGGCCGGATCAGACATGACCGGCTCCCTTCTGCCGGCGATAGATCAGCGCCAGCTGCTCAAGCCGTGAGGCGGCATAGGGGAAAAACATCTGGTAGGCCTCACAAAACTGGTTAAGTCCAGCCGGTCCGGCGGGTCCGGCCGTTTCAGCACGGTCACGGCGGCAGCCGCCGCGGCACAGCGGCAGCCACTGGCACTCGCGGCAGGTGTCAGGCAGCTGCAGCGAGGCCTCGACAAAGCGATGTGAGGTCTCACTCTCCGCGAGTTCCGTCAGGGTTGAGGTCGAAATGTCCCCGAGCTTCCACTCATCCGTCACATAAAAATCACAGGGATAAACACTGCCGTCCGCTTCAACCACTAGTTGACAGGTACAGCGGCCGGTCATACCGCATAGTTCAGGCCATTCGCCGGCCATCATACGGACCCAGTTGTCGAAATGGCGGATACTGACATAGTGCCCGGCCATGAAATCCTCATACCAAAGATCAAACAGCCGGTTGAGAAACTGGCCGTAACGTTTCGCTGTTAGCGCGTAAGGAACTGCGGCGGGATCGACGCCGAACGGTGTCAGACAGGGAATAAACTGCAGATACCCCAGTTGATTGCGGCTGAAGAACCGATAGATCCGCTCAATGTGACGAGCGACACCGGCATGGACAACGGTCAGGATATTGGTCTCAACCTGGCGTGCCTCCAGTTGTCGCAGCGCGTTCATCACCGTCTGGAACGAACCGCGGCCATCTGGAGTCAGACGCTGGGCGTCATGGATTGCCTTGTCGCCGTCGAGTGAGACACCGACAAGAAAGTGATGCCGGGCCAGAAAAGCGGCCCATGATTCATCAATCACCTGCGCGTTGGTCTGCAGAGCGTATTGAACCGGCCATTTTTTAACATTATAGTGGCTGACGAGTTCAATCAGCCGCTGGTAAAACGGCAATCCGGCCATGGTCGGCTCGCCGCCCTGAAATGCCAGTGTCACCGGCCCGTCCGCTTCAGCGAACACACGCTGAACCAGCAGCTCCTGAGTGGCTTCACTCATCAAGCCGTAACTGGGAACCGCGCGATAGGAACTGACATCGTGATAGAAACAGTAGCCACAGCGCAGATTACACAGACTGGACGCGGGCTTGATCAGTAAATGGAGTGGCTTCAATACAATCTACCTGCCTGTATAGGATACCTAGTATCTTAACATGAGACGTTATCAGCAACAAGAAGCGGCACGGTGAACAGGGGCACATACCTGCGCCGTCCCTGGTCGAGCCGGCTTTCCATCAAATGAATCTGATGGACCGGTACGTCAATCGGCGTCTGCCGGATCGTCTGAATCAGCCGGTCCGGTGGCGATTCCCCTGGAAAGACTGCCTGTCGGATCAAGGTGACATGTGGTTGAAACGGCCGGTTTTCATGAGGCAGGCCACGCTCACACAGACTGCGCGTCAGAATCAGGTGCAGCTGACAGCAGACTGCGTTTTCGGCCACACCCAGCC
>RZZF01000246.1 GCA_009929975.1 Clostridia bacterium | reverse complement strand
GTACTGCATTTGACTATAGTAAATTTGACTTTTCCGCACTGAATTATACATTGTATGCTGTTTTTCAGTGTGAAGGAAATACTCAGGGGCATTTTGGGAATTACACTTCTACTGGCGATAAAACTTTGGTTTTGGAGTGTGGATCTGGATGTCACTCGGAAACGGTTACTTATAATGCTGATTCACTTTATGCAGGAGATGGTGCAACAGTTGATTTTGATGTGCCGGGTACTCCAACATATTCTGATTCAGGGTATTGCGCATCTGTTCCCATTTTTGATGTTTTACCAATCGATCTGATTTTTTTCAATCAAATGGAACAGCAGGTCGAGAGGGCCCTCAAACTGGCTGATTTTCAGATCCGGCGGTTGCTGCACCATCATGCCGTGTCCTCAGTAATCGAGATGCATGGCCGCACGTGCTTCCTTCAGTGTCGCGGCAGCTTTCTCCCGGGCTTTCATTGTGCCTTTGCGCAGAATCCGGCGTAGTTCACCACGGTCCTGCAGCAGACGGGTTCTGGTTTCATGAATCGGACGATGAAAGGCCAGGAGGCGTTCCTGTAATTTTCGTTTGCAGGCGACACAGCCGATCGTACCCTGGCGGCAGCGTTCACCGATATCCTCAAATTCGTCCTCACTGAAAATCTTATGAAAAGCATAGACTGAGCAGACCTCCGGATGACCCGGATCGTCCTTGCGGATGCGGGCCGGATCGGTCAGCATTGACATCACTTTCTTCGCAACGGTATCGGGATCATCGGCAAATGAAATGGTGTTGCCGTAGCTCTTGGACATCTTGCGGCCATCCGTACCCGGCAGCACCCGTGACTTGGTCAGCAGGGGCTGCGGCTCAGGAAAGACCGGTGCGTACAGATGGTTGAAGCGGCGGGCGATCTCCCGGCTCAGTTCGAGATGCGGCAGCTGGTCTTCCCCGACCGGTACATAATCCGCCTTATACATCAAGATATCAGCGGTCATCAGGCAGGGATATCCGAGAAACCCATAGGTGGTGATCTCTTTTTCACTCAACTGGCTGATCTGGTCTTTATATGTCGGGCAGCGTTCGAGCCAGGACAACGGCGTGTTCATCGCGAACAGCAGAAACAGCTCCGCGTGTTCCGGAACTTCAGACTGGAGAAAGATTGTTGCCTTGTCCGGATCAAGCCCGCAGGCAAGATAATCCGCCATCAGACTGAGAACATGCTCGCCCAGCTGCTCTGTATCGGCATATCCGGTCGTCAGCGCATGCAGGTCAGCGATGAAGAAATGACAGTCATAGTCATTTTGCAGTTCGACCCAGTTGCGCAGCGCGCCGAAATAATTGCCCAGATGAATTTCGCCCGTCGGACGGGCACCACTTAATATGATCTTCTTAGTCATAGAAGCCTCCGCATGATCTCAATATACTCTACCTTAACGAAAAGCGGCCGATCAGGCAAGACTGATCAGCTGCCAGATCCAGCCGAACAGCCATTCCAAAGGACGCAGGATCACTTGATTGAACGGCCATGCGACCACACTGAGAACCTGCGAAAGAAACCCGCGGGCAAACAGGATAATCATGAGAAAGACCATTCCGATATACCGTTCAATTCCCATCAGCCGGTAGTAAAGCGATGACGGGAGCAGGGAGCCGAAAATCTTGAATCCGTCCAGGGGTGGAATCGGCAGGAGATTGAAGACCGCCAGGATGATATTCGCGAAGTACATCCGGTTCAAAAGTTGAATCATCACCGTCAGAACCGTACCCGACCAGGACGTCAGATAAACCAGGGTCAGCAGCAGATAAAGACCCAGTGCCGACGCGAACGCCAGAATCAGGTTGGCCGACGGCCCGGCCAGGCTGGTCAGCATGATGCCCCGCTTGATCGTGCGCGCGCGGGTAAACCGGCTCGGATTGATCGGAACGGGTTTGGCCCAGCCGATACCGCCCAGGATGAAGGCGATCGAGCCGATCGGATCCAGATGGACCAGCGGATTCATCGAGAGACGTCCCATCCGGGCCGCGGTATCGTCGCCGAGCCGGAACGCCGCCCAGCCGTGCGCGAACTCATGAAAAGACAGCGACACGGCCAGGACAAGGATCGTGATGAGAAAATCCGTGAGATTGAAATTACCCAGTCCTCCGGTGAGGAGGCCAAGACTGACAGTCACCAAAATAATCTGTTACCATTCCCTTCTGCCAGAACACGGCATTCCCGGAGCTTTGTGATCATGACGGTTCGCCGGTTGTCCTGCTGACTGAAAGGTCACAGGATTCACCGTTGAGATTCCAGGTACGGCTGTTGTCATCGCGGCCTGTCTCCAGCCGATCCGCCAGCACTTCATCCGCGATCTGCTCAGCGTACTGGCGGAAAATCTGCTCAATCAGCTCACTGCCCTGGTAACGGACGATGATCCGGTCCATAACGTCAAAGTCACTGTCTTTACGCATTGTCTGCAGTTTGCTGATGATTTCACGTACAAAACCTTCTTCGATCAAATCCGGTGTCAACACCGTATCAAGCGCCACCGTCATATCGCGTTCGCTTTCAGTGGCGAGGCCTTCAGCCTGCACCGTTTCCACCAGCAGATCACTTTCCGCCAGTGTCACGGTTTCCCCGTCGAGGTCAAAGCTGATCTGGCCGTCACGGCGCAGATCCCGCATGGCCGACCGGCCGTCCAGCCCGGACAGCACCGCGCTCAGCCGCGGCAGTTTCGGACCGAAGCGGCGTCCCAGGGTGCGCAGCTGCGGCTTGAAACGGTAATCCTGCAGCTGTGCCTGATCATCCTGCCAGACCAGTTGTTTGACATTCAATTCATCGCAGATCAGATTGACGAAGGCGTCCGGCAGTCTGCGGGGCGCGACCACATACAGATGACGCAGCGGCTGGCGGTTCTTGATCGCCGCACCGTTTCGCGCCGCACGGCCGAGGACAACCAGACGGAGCACATCTTCCATGTTCTGTTCCAGCTCGGCGTCAATCAGTGCCGCGTCAGCGGCCGGGAAGTCGCACAGATGGACACTTTCCGCAGCCTGCGGCTGATGCGACAGGACCAGGTTGGCATACATCGCCTCTGCCATGAACGGGACAAAGGGCGCAGTCAGCCGGCTCAGGGTCTCCAGCACATGATACAGCGTCAGATAGGCGTTCAGCTTATCCTGCG
>RZZF01000245.1 GCA_009929975.1 Clostridia bacterium | reverse complement strand
CCAGCCGCTCGGCCATGAGGGCCTGACAGCCGGCGTCCTTCAGTGAGTATGGGAACGGCCCGCAATGCCAGAGCAGTTCGGCATTGTCATTTTCCGGATCACGAATGGTCAGATCCGCCAGGAAAACTGATCCCTCACCCAGGGAGATCGCACGCAGCAGCGCCATTGTCACAGCACCGTTGATATCATTTTCACAGGATATCGGGAAACCATCGTCAGACAGTTCGCCGAGTGTCGTGCAAACGGCAACACCAAACAGCGAGGTGGCCGGCCAGCATTCCATCGCGCCGACAGTACAGTCTTTTTCCAGCATCTGTTTTTTCGCGGCCATGGTGATCGCGGCCACACGGCGAACCTTATCTTCCGCCATGGCCGAGCAGTCCATCCGCTTCATGATATCGGCTGTATAGGCCTGATAGAACTCACCGTTTTCTGCCTCGATGGCGTCAGCATCCTGCTTCACATCGGTCAGGCTGACCGGCACCGTGGTGATGCCGAACTTTGTCATCAGATCTCCTTCATTGCCCGTAACACTGATAAATGGCAGCGGCCGGGATCCGAATTTGGCGATCCGCAGCCCATGGACCGTCTTCAGCGCGTTCACCACACGCAGAAAATTGGTGTATCCCTGTTCAAACATCGGATGATCAGTTTCACAGTTGAAAATGTAGCTGTAGCGGACACCGTAGCGGCGCATCACTTTCGTCGCGGCGAACATACCGCACTGGGTATCACGGCCGCGGGACTCATCGGTGTTCGGGCGCTCATCGCGGGGACCCCAGACCAGCGTCGGTACATTGAGCCGGGCCGCCAGTGTCGCGACAGTCTGTTCCTCACCGAAATCACAAAATGGTGTAAACAGAGCATCAATTCCGGCCAGACGGAATTTCTCCGCGACCTGAGCCACTTCCTCATAGCGGTACATGATGCCGTTCTCACAGATATCGTCAATATCAACAATTGTGACGATATCTGATTTGACGCCGCGGATGACCGCCATGAATTTCTCTTTTTGCCGCACGGCTTCCTCCATACTGAGAAAACCACGTTTGGTCGGTGCGACACCGATTACGAGATGGTCTTTGTATTTTCGGCCGAAAACTTCATTCATGCTGAAGCCCCCTTTCATATTCCCTGGTCCGTTGGTCCAGTTCTTCCTGCCTGATCTCACCGGTCTTCATAAAATGTCGGGCCGTCTCCATATCCGGAATACCGGCACGGCCCCCGGGACGTGTCACTTTGATTGATGACACCGCGTTCGCGAAATCAGCACAATCGCGATGTGACCAGCCTTTCAGCAGGCCGGCCAGAAAAGCACCGTGGAAAACATCACCGGCCCCTACCGTATCAACAACATCAACCGGATAAGTCTCCAGCTGGAAAAATCCCTGCCCGCTGACGCCGACACAGCCGCGGCCACCCAGTGTAAAGACAACGACTTTCGGTCCCAGCGCCATCACACTGCGGCAGTTCACCTCAAAGTTCTCGTCGGAGAACATCCGGTTGTAGACAAATTCAGAAGCGATGAAATAATCGATCAGTTCAATGTTCCGGATTGTGTCCTCTGAATACTGATCGACATCCATAAAGGTTTCAGCGCCACTTTCCCTGGCCACGCGGCAGAAACGGGTCATCGGCTCATTAAGATGAGCGAAAAAGAAAAAGCGGGATGACCGGATGACGCTCTCATCGATTTCTTCCGGTGTCCAGTTCGGTGCGCTGCCCCGATGAAATAAAATACTGCGGCCTTTTGTCGCACGGTCACTGATTACGATCGACAATGATGTCGACGCGTTCTGCCGGATCAGCATGCGATCGGTATTGATGCCATGCCGCTGAAAATCCCAGAGGCAGGTCCGCCCGTAATCGTCGTCTCCGACACCGCCCATCATGGCGCAGACAGCACCGAGCCTGGCCGCCGCTACCATCCCAGTCGCGACTTTTCCTCCGCCCTGCCAGCTGACCCTGTTGACGAGTGTTCCATGATTCGGTTCAGGGAAAACATCGACATTCGCCAAAAGATCCATGCAGGGCATTTCGATTCCGACAATATCAAACACAGACACCCTCCATTCAGACCCGGTACCGGTTCGGATTGAGCAGACGGAGTTTGCCGCGAATGAATTCTGTCACCGGTGCCTCAATTTCATTCATCAGGCGGAAAAGCGAGCCCTTTTCCTCTTCCATGTTGATCGTCCGGCGAACGCTCTGATAGAACGCTCGATCGATTTCTGTCGCGATATTGAACTTACTCATGCCCAGATTGACACTGGCCTGAATTGATTCATCCGGAATATCAGAACAGCCATGCAGCACAAGCGGGATGTCCAGCGCGGCACGCAGAGCCTTGATCCGGTCAAGATCGAGGTGCGGGACCTGAACATAGACACCATGCGCGTTGCCGACCGCGACCGCCAGCGAGTCACAACCGGTCTGGCGGACGAACTCGACGGCTTCTTCAATCGAAGTATATTTACTCGTATCCGTAATATCTTCGGCACGGCTGCCTGATCCGACATGACCGAGTTCAGCTTCAACATCGACACCGAAAATACGGGCGACTTCAATGGTTTTCCTGGTTACGGCAACATTTTCATCAAACGGCAGTGATGATCCGTCAATCATGACCGAGGGAAAACCGTCACGGATACCCGCGACCGCGATTTCATATGACGCAGAATGATCCAGGTGGACGGCTACCGGAACACTAGCTTTCTCAGCCATATCGAGCGCGAACGAAGCCACATGCCGGCAGGCAATGTGTGGATCGAAACCTGGATAAAGCTGAATAATGATCGGGACATGCTCCTGCTCTGCCGCGCGAACCGCCCAGCAGGCGGACTCATAACTGAATACATTGATCGCGGCGACCCCATAATGATGGTCCGTCGCATGTCTGAGTAGCTCCTTGACTTTGATGTACGCCATACGTTCTCCTCTTTTCTCATTTTCTCAGTCTGACGCGACTGCTGCCCACAAACCGGCTCCGCCGGATCTGCTGATGTGAGCAGCGGATCCATGGATCGATACACAGGCCTACACCGATAACTTTATTCGATTGCAGGCAGTTCGTCAACCGTGTTGATTAACATGGTGAACAGTATTTTTTTGTTCATTTTGTCGTATTTTTGATTAGTTATTGTTTGAATCATTCTACATATG
>RZZF01000244.1 GCA_009929975.1 Clostridia bacterium | reverse complement strand
CCGCGACCAGCAGCAGAGCCGCCATGATCAGGGCAAAGGTATAGTCAGCCACAGCTTCCGTATTCGCGCCAAGCGTTCTGGAGACGGCGATCTGATGCTCGCGGCAATAATCAAGATCAACATTATCGGTCCCGACACCATAACGGGCGATGGCCTTCAGACGTGGAGCCGCACGCAGCACATCGGCCGTGATCGGGTCTACGCCGGCAATCATTCCGTCACAATCGGCGATCAGTTCAATCAACTGCGCTTCATTGAGTATCGTACCAAAGGGATTGCGTACCAGTTCCCAGCCGAGTGTCTCCATTCGTTCAAATAATGAAGGATCCATCTTGCCGAAAGAACGGGGAGTAATCAGAACTCGTGTCATTTCGCCAGTTCACCACCCTGCCAGTTGGGATTATCGATCACGGCATAGCCCCCCTGATCCGCGACAACACATTTACGGAAACTATTGTGTTCAATGGTCGCGTAGTCATGACCGGCATCCGCCCTGAAGACAAAAAACGTGACAAACGGCACATCACCGATATTGATGCTGCGATGTGCCCAGCCGCCCGGAACATAAACGACCCGGCCCGGTACGAGTTCCTTGCAATCCCAGCGCCCGTCGAGCGTTTCCATCATCATCAGGCCTCTTCCCTGCTGACAGTAATAAACTTCCGCCGTATCCATGATTTCATGATAATGCCCTTTTGTCATGAAAAATTCGTCACCGACTTTGCCTGGATAACAGATGCTGGTCCCGTAGGCCAGATCCGTCGACCGTGCCGGAACATCCATGTCGTAAAATGAGTAGATACGCGGGTTGTCTTTCATCGCTGCCTGGTAGGCTGCCTCGTCATGAAACATACCGTTCATCGCTGACAAATGGCGATGCATCGGCTCTTTCTGCAGACAAAATCCGCTGTCAAGATCAAAGTCGAAAATTTCCGGAGTCTCGTAAGCCATATTGATGTCCTCTCCTTATGAGCGATTCGCAGCCGCGATCTCACGACAAGCGGCAAAACGCTCATCGGTCAGTTCGATGTGAAACACTTCGGCGATTACCTCTGTCCAGCCATATAGAAAATAGGTCCAGCCATCTTCAACGGTCAGACCACGGCTTTCACACTGTGCCTGGGCGTCCAACATGAACTCCAGGCTGCCGCGATAGTTTAATTCCCAGATAATCGCGTTCTCCGGAAAGACGATATCACGCGGCAGTGGTGAGCCGGGCCGGTCCTTGCCCAGACCCGTCGCGTTGACAATCAGGGAACCCGCCGGCAGCGCTTCAACGATTTTCGCGTTCAGCTCCGGCTGAGGACAGAGATGAAAACTCATCGGCACTCGTGATTGACTGAGAATATTGACTGCGGAGGCCAGGCGCGGCGCGCTGCGATTGGTCAGATGAATGCGGGAAGGAATATTGTCAGCGAACTTTTCCAAGGCCAGATAAGCGCTGATGGACAGCGCGCTGCCGCCGGCACCCAGAATGACGGCCTCCGCCCCGGTCCGGCGCCAGTGGTCAACTGGAATGAAAGTATCAAGAGAAAGACCGGCCGTGATCGGGTCTTTGGCATGGGCGATCAGCTGCCCGTTCTGTTTGGAGATCGAGGACAGCTCGCCGAACTGCCGGGCATACGGATCAATTTCATCAAACATGTCATGAGCCGCTTCATACAGATCGATCTTATGAGTCGTGACCAGCGCACCGACTGACAGCGGGTCCTGCCGGATGAATTCGACAACCCGGCGATACGTTTCTGCCGGAGCGTGAATCGGGATATCGATGCCTTTCATACAGGCGTCTTTCAATCCGAGCGCTTCCGCCCAGCGCGGGAAAAGCGTCATGATGGACGACTGTCCTGTGGTAACACCGATGAAGTACATGGTTGGTTGATCGGCAGGGACTGGCAACTGTATCATTTTTTTCCTCCTGTATTAACGGTCAATCCGGCGATTTTCGCCTGATCGTGCCTTTATTAATTTGACATAATGTTACAACATATCGCGACCGGAAAAAGAATCGCCCGCAGGCGATTCTGCCAACTCACGCCTGGTTTGGTGGTGTGTAATAGACATCCACTTCAAACCGGTTGCGGTCACCGCGATAGCGGGCCAGCGAATACTCAATCGGCTGGTTGTCCTGGTTATACCCGACACTGGTGAAAAAATGAACGGCCGTACCGGCACTGATACCGAGGATCTCGGCATCGCGACTGTCCGCCAGAACCGCCTCGACGACGCGGCTGATCCGGAAAATACGCGTTTTCATGTCTTTGGCCAGGATTTCGTACAACGATTCCTGTTCAAGGTCATGATCCGCGACAAAGCCACAGGTATCATAGGGCAGATAAGTCCTGACGATGACATTCGGCTCATCATCCGCGTAGCGCTTGCGCAGGAATGTCAACACCTTGCTGCCGGGCGGCAGCCGGAGCTGCTCCTGCACCACCTCCGGCGCGGTGATCGTCTTCAATTCCAGCAGTTGTGTGGATGGACTCATGCCCAGCCGGGTGATCTGCTCATTGAACGTTTCTATGCGGCGGATGAAATCCTGGCTGATTTTCGGCTGGGTAACAAAAGTTCCCTTACTCTTGACCCGGTAAAGACGCCCTTCCTGAACTAGCTCGGTGATTGCCTGGCGAACCGTGGTCCGGCTGATGTCAAAGAACTCACTTAATTCTTTCTCAGTTGGTATCAGGTCACCCGGTTTGTACACTCCGGCCTCAATTTCGCTGACGATGATCTGCTTCAGCTGATAATACAGAGGAATCGGAGTTTTCTTATCGATCGTATGCTGGAAAATCGCCATATCGCCCTCGCCTTTTGTCATAACATTAAACAATTTAATATTATTATAGCGTAAGCGAATGTAATCGTCTATGGAATTTATTATTTGCCGGACAAAAAACGGCCGGTCTTCTCAGGACGACCGGCCGGATGTTTTTTGCGGCAGAGAACTTATTTGATAATCTGGAATTTGCCGAAAAGGGGGAGTGGTTTGGCGAGTCCCTTCAGTGCGTTCATCAGCCCGATGATCGCGAAAACCGCGACGGCGATATAAAAGAACGGCAGAAGGATCCAGTCGATGATCGGAATGATCCCGAGAATCACACCACCGGCGATACCGACGATCAGAAGAAGGAGTCCCTGATTGGCATGGTACCGGCCAAATGGTGAATCAGGACAGACAA
>RZZF01000243.1 GCA_009929975.1 Clostridia bacterium | reverse complement strand
TGCTTAATCCCTGATCCAGCTGAAGACATATTCGATGTGTTCGGGGCGTTGCAGGTCGGGCTTGCGGTCGATGTCGAAGTGCCCTTTGATACCTCTTTCTCTTACAGCGAAATCGAAGTGGCAGGCGGCAATGCCCATATCGATTCGCTGTATGTCATAGGGAAAGCGATCGCTGTAGCCTGGCTCTTTTGCTTCGTAGAAGTGGCAGTCTGTATCCTTCAGGACAACTCGCCAGGGCTGTTTGTTGGAGGCTGACGGAGCAAGGCGTACCATCTCCAAAGGAAAATCCAGATCGGCGGCTTCTGCCGGTGCCAGAGGTGTATGCAAATCCTGGTGAAAAAACAGTTCCTGCCGGTTTTTACGCTGATCAGCTTTGATCACCTTGCGCATCATGATTTCTTTTATGTGTTTTTTAGCGGCTGGCCAGCCGTAAGGCGTGATGATCGGGAAACGATCAGCCTCGCCAATGCCCATGGCACTGGCAAAGCCAGAACGATTGAAGGTGCCGCCGAGCCAGCATGCCCCGATCCCCCGGTGCGCGAGATAGAGCATGACGGATTCAAGCTCATACCCGAGGGCTTCCAGTGCCTGAGGTTCAGGCTTGATGGTCGTGCCGATATAATGCCTGGCCCCTTTGATTACACCATAGGTGCCGAGCGTCTCACGGCCCTGCACGTGCGTCTGGTCGAGGAAATGGAAACTGACCTGTCTGGCAAATGGATTATCCAGGTCGCTGATGAACGCCTCGAGCGCTTGTTGTTCTTCCGCAGAGATGACCTGATCGCTGTAATTGCGCACACTGGTTCTTGCGATGACGGATTCTTTAACCGGGAATGGTATCTTCATTTTTTCTTGCCTCATCTATTCATGTTCGCAGATTCTTGTTTATCGATTTATGATTTTTTCGCAGGCGCAGCAAAGTTGGGGAACTCGGCAGGCAGCATGGTTACAAGATTCCTGTCGTGTCCCAGGACGCATTTTGACTCGGTATCGAACAGCATCGTGGCCCCGTTGTCTGGAGAAACGGTTTGCCAATCCGGGATCCCATCACCGTTGGGATCGCCGCTTCTGGCGAAATTGATGAACGCGCCGCAGATCATATCCTGCATTTTTTCTGTGACATCAGGAATATAAAATGCCTCAAGGTACTGTGCGTTGTGGAAGACATAGGGAATGTCGCAGTTATGGCCGGGAATCGTGCCTTCATTGAATGGCATTTCCAGGCAGTAAAGGTAGTTGAAGGTCTTGGCCTGGCTGCTTTCGGCCCGCAGGCTTGTGAACTCGAGGCTGGCTTTTCTAACCAGCGCGTCCATAAACAGCAGATCAGCGATATTGCGTCCCGGATAGGCTGTGCGGTATTCGCTGATAACACGATCCGTGTTTTCTTTGAATTTTTTACGGATCAGATCGACTTTCAGCGCTTCGGACCAGTCGTATTTGCTGCCTGTCGCGCGCTCATCCTCGATCCTGCTCGAAAACTCGGAGATAACGGAACCCACCATCAGCGGGATATGATTTGTTTCCGTGCGGAAACCCACGTCAAAAGGGCTGCCGACATAATACCGGCCATCGGGCACCGGGCCGAATCCCATGCGCATGCCGGTTTCTTCGGCGATTTCCGCCACGGCTCTGTTCGTCGCCTGGGCAAGATCATGGTAGGGGATGGTTTCGATTGTCTCGATTTGTCCGGCTGTTATCCCGGTGTATCGCAGCACCCGTTCGGTGACTTTTTGCGCCACTTGTTTCTGCGGGACCATTTTGTCCTGGTTTTTCCGGCCCCCCATGACGCCGCTCATGACGATCGCGCGATGATAAAGTCCGTCCGCGGCCGGCATCTGCATGAGCGTTGTGACTTTTCCGCCGCCGCCGGACTGCCCGAAGATGGTGATATTGTCAGGATCACCGCCGAAGCCTGCGATGTTGTCCCTGACCCACTCCAGAGCAGCGACGATATCAGCCTGCCCCAGATTGCCGGTATACCGGTATTGTTCACCGTAGGCTGACAGATCAAGATATCCCAGCACGTTCAGACGATGGTTGATGGACACGACGACGACATCACCGAATTGGCTCATTTCCTCACCATCATACGCATAATGTTCAATGCTTGAACCGGCGGTGAAGCCGCCTCCGTGCAGCCAGAAGAGGACCGGTTTTTTCGCGGCCCGGTCGATCTGCTGCGTCCATATGTTCAGCGAAAGACAATCTTCATCCTGTGGATAGAAGATATGGCGGACGACATAATCACCGCTGATGCCGCCGCGGGTGAGCTCGGGGCAGACGAACCCGTAGACGGTTGCGTCGCGTACACCCTCCCAGGGTTCAACCGGTTCCGGCATATGAAATCGCTTTGCCATGGCATAGGTCACGCCGCGGAAAATGTAAGTGTCCTCCGCGATCAGACCGCGAAGCTTTCCGGCTTTTGTTTCAACGATTGGTTTGTCATACGTATGGATGACCTGTCGTGTCAGCTTTTTAATGAACATGGAAACATCCTCCTCATCCTGTTTATATTCCTATATTTTATTATATCGCTTCAACGTTCAAACTGGTCGGGGGAGACCTCACGGGCAATCTGACTGCTGAGAATGGAGCGGACAACACGGGCGCAGCTGCGCCTGAGATCATCAAGATCAAGGCTGCCGGCACGGATCGCTTTTCGTATATCCCTTTTGTCGAAGGGCAGGCCGGCCATGATCAGATCATTCCCGGCTGAAATCGCTTTAGCAGCGGACGCCCGGCCCCTGCCGGTCGACATCCAGTCGGTCATGACGACACCCGAAAACCCCCATTCATCGCGTAGAATCGTTGTACAGGCATCATGTGATTCGGGGGCATAGATCCCGTTGATACGGTTATAGCTGGTCATGACAGCCGCGGCCCCGCCTTCCCGGACGGCGATACGAAATCCTTTGAGATAAATCTCTCGCAGTGTGCGTTCATGGACATTACTGGAGACCTGGTTGCGGTTATCCTCCTGGTTATTGCAAAGAAAATGCTTGATCGTCGCATAGAGCCCGCCGTGTGACTGGACACCGCGGACGAGGGCGGCGGCACTCTTGCCGCTGAGCAGCGGATCCTCGGAAAAATATTCGAAATTGCGTCCACAGAGGGGATTGCGCTGGATATTGAGTGCCGGCGCCAGCCAGAATGTCACACCGTATTCTTTCATTTCCCGACCAACGGCCTGCCCGACGCGCTCAAGCCGGCTGAGATCGAAGGGATCATCGCCACGGCCAACGCCGCCGAGCCCAAGATGTCGGCCATCGTGC
>RZZF01000242.1 GCA_009929975.1 Clostridia bacterium | reverse complement strand
CCGCTTCATGATCATGTCGTTGTGAAAGGTACGGCCCGGCAGCAGACAGAGGACATGCGCTTCCGCGTCGCATACGCTGTACTGCGGTCCATGGGTAATCAGGGGGTTTAACTTGACGAAGGTGCCGCGGGGTACATAGAAGGCCTCAAGGGTATCAGTGGTCAGGCGCTCAGGGCCCTTTCCCGGCACGCCGACATAAATGACGACATCCTGATCAATCGGCAGGAGGCCTTCACTGGTCGTACCATGCGCTTCGAGGAAACGGATGATCTTCTTTTCCTGCGGATGAACCGGGCAGACCGAGACAGTCGGCAGATTGCCGGGGCCGAAATCGAGTGCCAGGACATCCGCGAAGAAGCCGGCATCGAAAATGGATGTCGCGGCCAGCGACGCGTCGTCCAGCAGGTTCTGGAACACCCCGTAACGACGGAAAGCCTCTGCGCTCAGTGGCTGAACATGAATTTGTTTCATTGCGTTTTCCTCCTCAGGCTGATTTTCTTATTCGTCAATGACGGTCGCGTCAAAGAAGTTGCGGAATTTCGGCAGTGTCGCGCAGAACGCCGCGCTGGCCTTATCCAGGGTCTGCCAGTCCTGCTCATCGAGCTGCCAGCCGCAGGCGCCGGCGTTGTCACGCAGCTGGGCGGCGGTTCGGCCGCCGACAATCGCCGCTGTGATTCCCGGCACCTGATTAACCCAGTTGATCGCCAGCTGGGCCAGGGTCTTCTGGTATTTTTCCGCGATCGGACGCATGACATCGACAATCTCCAGAGCGCCTTCGCGCCAGGGGGACTGGAAGATCGGAGCGCGGCTGCGTCCGTCATTATCGGCGAACACCGTATCGCGGGTAAATTTCCCGGTCAGCAGCCCCTGGGCAATCGGGCTGTAGGGAATCACACCGATATCATGTTCACGGCAGAATGGCAGGACGTCGGCATCAATAAAGCGCCAGACCAGGCTATAACACGGCTGAATGATGTCGATCTGCGCGAATTGCATGGCTTCCTTCATCTGGGCGAGACTGAAATTGGATAATCCGATCGCCCGGATTTTGCCTTCTTCCTTCAACCGGTTCATCTCACCGAGGGTCTCTTCAACCGGAATACCGTCATCTGAAGGATAGTGAATAAAATAGACATCGAGATATTCGGTCTTCAATCGTCTCAGGCTGTCTTCACAGGCCGGACGGACTTTATCCTTGCTCATGGAGTCTTTCCAGAGCTTGGAGATGAGCTGTACCTGGTCTCGTTTTCCGGCAACGGCCTGTCCGAGTACGTTCTCCGAATGCCCATTGCCGTAAATATAGGCGGTATCAAACGAATGGACACCGAGGTCGAGCGCCTGATGAATCGCGTTGATGGATTCCTGGTCGTCGGCACCCCCCCAGTACGCGCCGCCGGTGACCCAGCAGCCCATGATAATTTCGGAAAGTTGGATATTGGTCTTGCCCAGCTGGACTGATTTCATGTTGTTTCCTCCCTGTGTATGATACTCTGGCTTTATGGTACGATTGGATCGAACCATGACATCTTCTATTATCACCCAGTCCGCCCGGATCGTCCAGACGAGCGGCATCATTGTCATGATTACAGTTCCCCATCCGTGTCCAAATGTGTGGCTGATCAACAGTCTTTTATCAATAATCACGAATCGTGCCTTGACGCGTTTCAGGCCTTCACCTAACATGAAAAGGTATGGCCGACAAACAGAAAGGAAGCATGCATTATGGCTTATATGGACATTGCGAACCAACGCCTCTTCTGGCAGCGGGATACGGAGAAAATCCTGATTGAACCCTGGGGCCGTGACGGACTTCGTGTCCGGGTGACCCATCGGGCGGACTTTGACCGCGACCGTGATTGGGCCTTGCTGCCGCAGCCCGCCGTTTCAACAGGTGTTCAGACGGAAATTTTCGAAACCGCTCCGGATAATTTCGCGCAGGATGCCGCCCGGCTGGGTCAGGGAGAATACCATGTCGCGGAAAAGCCGCAAAAAAAGCCCAACGCGATGCGGATCAGCAATGGTCAGATCACGGCTGAAATCGACCGGCACGGATATCTTTCGTTTTATAATCAGCATGGTGAGGTGTTGACGCGGGAATATGTGCGCAATCGCAATGACCTCTCGGAATTCTGTGTTCCACTGGGTCTGCAGGCGCGCAGCATGCTGCCGGTCCCCGGGCCGACTGTCAGGCCGTCATGTCGTTTGAGGCTTATGAGAACGAGCGGCTGTATGGCCTGGGTCAGTACCAGGAAGATTTTCTCAACCTGAAGGGCTGCTCACTGGAGCTTGCCCACCGTAACTCGCAGGCATCGATTCCCTTCATGGTTTCATCACGCGGTTATGGCTTTCTCTGGAACAATCCGGCGATCGGCCAGGTGACACTTGGTGAGAATGTGACGGAGTGGACAGCTGAACGGACCACCCAGATTGACTACTGGATCTGCGCCGGCGACCGTCCGGCGGATATCATGGAACGTTATACCGCGGTCACCGGACGGACCCCGATGATGCGGGATGACCTGATGGGCTTCTGGCAGTGCAAGCTGCGCTACCAGACACAGGAGGAAGTGCTCCAGGTGGTCCGTGAACATAAACGCCGCGGCCTGCCGATGGACGTGATTGTCATTGACTTCTTCCACTGGACCGCCCAGGGCGACTGGCAGTTTGATCCACGCGACTTCCCTGATCCGGACGCGATGGTCGCGGAAATCGAGTCGCTCGGGGTTAAAGTGATGGTCTCGATCTGGCCAACCGTTGATAACCGGACGGAAAATTATCGGAACATGAAAGAGCGCGGCTATCTGCTCCATCGCGACCGCGGTATGGAAGTTCTCGGTACCTGGATGGGACCGACCACCTATTATGACGCGATCAATCCCGGCGCGCGCGAGTATGTCTGGCAGCAGGCGAAGAAAAATTACTACGATAAGGGCATCAAGCTGTTCTGGCTGGATGAGGCTGAACCCGAACTCGATATTTATGAGGCGGACAACCTGCGCTACTACCATGGTCCGGCATTGATGTGCGCGAACGAGTATCCCAAATGCTATCTGCAGGGATTCTATGAAGGCATGGAACGGGAGGGCGATGAGAACATCATGCACCTGATCCGCTGTGCCTGGGCCGGCAGCCAGCGCTATGGCGCGCTGCTCTGGAGCGGCGATGTGGAATCGACCTTTACCGCGATGCGCAAGCAGCTGCCGGCCGGCCTGAATGCCGGTATGGCCGGTATTCCCTGGTGGACCTGCGACATCGGCGGATTTCTCGGCGGTTTTTCC
>RZZF01000241.1 GCA_009929975.1 Clostridia bacterium | reverse complement strand
CGGTATACAGGTCATAGACCTGCCATTGATCCAGCGTGGTATCGATCGACTGATGTTCGTCAGAACGCAGTGCCGTGTTCTGGGGGAAAGACTGCGGTTCATGCCCGAGCATCAGGGTTCCTTCCGGCCCGTAGACGAGCAGCGTCACATCATCAACATAAAAATCAAAATCGGGACTGATTTCCAGCCAGTCGCCGGGCGTTTCGATGAAGTCGAAGGCATTTTTAACCGCCCGCTCCAGTGAAAGCTGTGAAACCTGGTTGGTCTGATAGCCGAAGGCGGCATAAAAACCGCCGATAACCAGACCCGTGATCAGGAGAAAGACCGCCGCGTAATACAATGTGACGCGCTGCTTGATCGATAAATTCTTCATTCAGCTTTCCTCGCGCAGGACATAGCCAGCGCCGCGAACGGTATGAATCAAGGGTGTGCTCCCGTCCTGATCGACTTTACGGCGCAGATAACGGATATAGACATCTATAACATTACTGCCGCCTTCAAACCCGTAATCGTAGATATGCTGAGCGATTTTCTCACGGGTCAGAACGATGCCCTGATAACGCAGCAGGACTTCAAGCAGGGTGAACTCACGCTGGGTCAGCTGAATGTCCCGATCGCCCCGCTGGACGGTTCGACTGGCCAGATCCATGCGAAGATCAGCGATTTCCAACACACTGTCTGCCTGGTCGACTGTCTGGCGCCGCAACAGGACACGGATGCGCGCAGAGAGTTCAGCAAAGGAAAAGGGCTTGACCAGATAGTCGTCTGCTCCGGCATCAAGCCCGCTGACCCGGTCCTCAATCGCGTCACGCGCGGTCAGCAGCAGCACGGGTGTCGTGATCTTCTGGGCGCGGATCTGGCGCAGAACCGTCAGGCCATCGCGCCGGGGCAGCATGATATCGAGGATTACGGCATCGTAGTTTGTCAATTCGATATAGGTCTGTCCGTCCTCGCCATTGTCGCAGGTATCAACGCTGTAGCCTTCATCCCGCAGCCGCCGGGCAGTGATCTCTCTCAGCGATTGTTCATCTTCAATCAACAGCAAACGCATCGGGATTCCCTCTTTCAACGATCATTCTGCTCTATTATAGCATTCGCCGCTGCAACGAGGCGTGTCTGGCGATTCTCATCCAACTTTCATTTTCGTCTCATCTGCTTTTAATCTTCGCCTGCTAAACTGAAGTCAGATCAAAAACTCAGGAAAGGAAAGTGATCATATGAAAAAGATAAAAAACAGAAATTTGAAGATAACGGCCATGCTGGTCGCACTCGCCCTCGTACTTGGTGTCGGAGGATTCTCCGCGTCACGGATCGTCCAGGCTTCTGCCTTTGATTCAGCCCGCAACGCGGCTCGCGGCGTGGTTCCGACAGCGGCTGAACTGCTCGATTCAGAGCTGGATGATGATGCCTACCAGTTTGAGTTCTACGATGAACTTTATGATGAAAACTACGAGGTCTCGGTTGATAAGAAAGACCGCAGCCAGATCAAAGTGACCAGCCGGGTTGAATCCGTTCAGGTCACACAACAGATTGACCGGACCCGTGAAGAAGTGGAAGCCGTGGTCAGAGCCGTTTATCCCGACGCTGAGATAACCTCGGTCAGCCTGTCCGAATATGAGAAGGGTTATGTCTATAAGGTCGTTTTCGCCGGTAATGCCGTGCGGGGCCAGGTATCGGTCCATCCACAGTCCGGTCAGATTATCAGCCGTTCCCTGCGATATGGATCGTCCATGCTGGTGATGACCAACCCGACCGATGATGATGATGACGCGATCAAACCACTGACCGATCGCTACATCTCACTTGAACAGGCGCGGCTGATCGCTCTGGAAGCAGTACCCAACGCGAGTATTCATGAGATGGAATATGGTGAAGACGATGAACGACTGACCATTGAAGTCGAAATGACCCGTGAAGGCTGGGAATTTGAAGTGACCATTGACGCCCAGACCGGCGACGTTCTGGAAATTGAACGTGACGACGGAACCCTGCAGACGCAACCGACTGAGCCCACCACCACCCGTCCGGCCACTGAAGTTGATGACGACCGTGACGATGACATGGGCGACGACCGTGACGACGACTGGAACGATGACCGTGATGACGACCGTGACGATGACCGTGATACGACCTCCTCTCCGACACCGTCCCGCTCAGAAGAAACAATCACTTCTTCAACCGAGCCGAAAGCAACAGAGACCCAGCCGGCACCTGCTCTGATCGGAGCGGATCGAGCCGCGAAAATAGTTCTGGCGAAAATCCCCGGAGCGACCTTTGTTGATAAAATTGAACTTGAACGGGATGACGGGCGTCTCTATTATGAAGGAGAAGCACGACTGGCCGGTTACGAGTATGAATTTGAAATAGACGCTTATACCGGCGTGATTATCGACTGGGATGCCGATGAAATCGATGACGACGATTATGACGATTATGACGATGACGATGACAACGACGACGATGATGAGGACGATGACTGAGCCATATCCTGATCTGTCCTGATGGAGAGAGCGTCACAGCAAACTTAATTAACCCGGCATAATGGAAGAGGATGTCTCAACAACCGGCCTTGCGGCCTGAGAGACATCCTCTCTTTATTTGTTGTTTGTCAGGTTGGGACAGATGTCAGGTTCTCACCAGGTATCAGGGTTTGATCAGGACTTTGACCGCCTGCGGCGAGGCCGCCGTTGTAAAGGCTTCCTGCCATTGCTCAAGCGCGTAAATGTGGGACACCACACCGTCAGTGGTCAGCTGGCCGCCGGCCATCTGCCGGATAATCGTCGGATAACAGTACGGACTCAATTGCGAACCTCGAATGGTGATCTCTTTGGCATCACCGATCAGGCTCCAGTCGACGGTTGAGGGACCATTCATCACGGAGAATTCGACGAACATGCCAGCCTTGCGAATCATATCCAGACCCTGCTGTACCGCGTCTGGATGTCCGGTTGCCTCAATATAGACATCGCAGCCGACATCATCTGTCAGCGCGAGGACCTCAGCGACTGCGTCCTGGTCACGCGGGTTGATCACACGGTCCGCGCCGAATCGTGCAGCCAGTCCCAGCCGGAGCGGATTGAGATCAAGGACAATCAGCTGTTTGGGCTTATGCCGTTTGATCTGGGGGATCATGGCCAGACCCAGGGTTCCGGCACCAGCCAGTACAACCGTATCTCCGGAGTGGACGCCGGCCCGTCGGACACCGTGCAGGGCACAGGCGAACGGTTCGACCAGTGCCGCCTGTTCCAGACTCAGTACGGAGGGCAGGTGATAGTTAAGTGCTTTGGC
>RZZF01000240.1 GCA_009929975.1 Clostridia bacterium | reverse complement strand
CATGAAGATGATGGAAAATTGCCGCTCTTCCCGGACGAGGCGGCGGCAGGCGCTTGCGCAGCTGCTCTGGATCACATTGCATGTTTCCGTCAGTCCGGTCTTCGTCAGATTTTGCTGAATACAGCGGACGGCCGCGGCCGCCTTCTCCACGAGAACGATATCCTGACAGCCGCGCGATGCCGCCTCCAGACCGATCTGTCCACTTCCGGCATACAGGTCAAGAAAGCCTGAAACAGGCATCCGGCCGGACAAAATGGAAAACAACGCACCTTTGGCTTTGTCCGATGTCGGACGCGTCAGGCGTCCGTCGGGTGAAAAAAGCGGAACACTGCCGGCCTGTCCGGCGATGACTCTCGGCATGGACATTCTCCTTTCTGGTTCGGATCAGCGGCAGACTATATGCCGATCGCCGCGAAAACATCGCCATAACGGGCCCGCAAGGTCTGGCGGATGATGCGGTGCTGTGGCTGTTGCAGCAGAGGATCTTTATCCGTCAGCCGGCGGACACTGTCGCGGGCAGCCGCGATCAGTTCATGATCGGTATACAGATTGGCCAGGCGCAGCGGCGGAAGGCCATGCTGCCGGGTGCCGAAAAAGTCACCGGGGCCGCGCAGCTGCAGATCCTGCTCAGCGATCTCAAACCCGTCCGTTGTGTGGCACAGTGTCCTCAGACGCTGCCGGGCCAGGTCGTCACGGCTTTCACTGACCAGAACGCAGATTGAGGCCTGGTCACCCCGCCCGATCCGGCCACGCAGCTGGTGCAGCTGGGCCAGTCCGAAACGCTCCGCGTTCTCGATCAGCATGAGAGTCGCGTTCGGATTATCAACACCAACCTCGATCACCGTCGTACTGACCAGCACCTGAATGATTCCCTGCTGAAAATCCTGCATCACCTGGTCTTTTGCCGCTGTTTTCAACTGACCGTGCAGCAAACCGACCGCCAGGTCAGGCATGACCCGGCTGGCCAGACGTTCATAGACACTCTCAACAGAGCTGAGATCCGACGCTGTCCCGTCTTCGATCATCGGACAGACAACATAGACCTGTTGCCCCTGCGTGACCGTCCGGCGGATCAGGTCATCAAGCCGTGAGCGATCCTTCTCAGCTGCTGTATACGTCTGGATCGGCAGCCGTCCGGCCGGCTGCTCATCAATCACGGATAAATCGAGATCACCATAGACCATCAGTGCCAGTGTACGGGGAATCGGCGTCGCTGACATAACCAGGACATGCGGCTGCAGCCGGGCGTCGTCGCCATGCGCGAGCTGGATGCGCTGACGGACTCCGAAGCGATGCTGTTCATCGGTGACCGCCAGGGCCAGCTGGTGGAAGACAACCCGATCCTCAATCAGGGCATGGGTGCCGACCAGCAACTTCATTTCACCGTTGGCCAGCCGGGCCAGGATCTGGCGGCGTTCAACGGCAGGCGTCGCTCCGGTCAGCAGGCCGACAGGCTCGCCGCTGTGCTGAAGAAGGCGACTGAGCGTCTGCTGGTGCTGAATCGCTAAAACGGTCGTCGGTGCCATCAGGACCGCCTGATGGCCGGCCAGGGCACAACGCAGCATGGCCAGCGCGGCAACAACGGTTTTGCCTGAACCGACATCCCCCTGGACAAGCCGGTTCATCGGCTGCGGCCTGGCCAGATCCCGCCAGACACTCTGGAGGACCTTTTTCTGGGCCTTCGTCAGGGAAAATGGCAGTTGGCGGATCTGTTCTTCAATCTGGCCGGTCTGTGAGGCAGACAGGACAATGGCAGGGGCCTGCCGCTGATCTGTATCGCTGTGGCGCAGCAGATAAAGACCTGCCTGCATCAGGAATAATTCTTCAAAGGCAAGGCGCTGGCGGCAGACAGCCGCTTCCTCCGGATCAGCAGGATGATGGATCCGGTGATAGGCGAAATTGACGGAACACAGTTTATAGAGGGCGCGGATTTCTGAGGGAATCGGCTCGGGCAGCCGTTCCTGCAAATGGTCAAGCACCTGGTGAATCAATTGCCGCATCATCGCCTGGCTGATTCCGGATGTCAGTGGATAGACCGGCCGGACTGATGCTTCAGTCTCTGTCTCAGCCGGTTCAAACTCAGGATTCTGCACACTGAACTGCGAACCTCTGCGCCGGACGCGGCCGCGAAAGATATAGGCTGTACCAACCGACAGCCGGTCGGCCATCCAGGGCTGATTGAACCAGACAGCCTGCAGGGCATAGCCCTGATCACGCAGAATCGTCCGCACAAGGCTGCGCCGGCCCTGGCGGCTGACCAGTGGTTTTTTTGTTACGACTGCCTGAAACACAGAGGTCTGGCCATCTTCCAGATCGGCCAGTGTGACCAGTTCCTGCCAGTTCTCATAATCCCGGGGAAACCAGGTCAGCAGATCATACCAGGTCTGAATGCCCAGTTTATGCAGCATGGCCGCACGACGGCGGGCAATGCCCGGCAGCTCAGTGACCGGCCGTGTCAGCAGTGCATCCGGATCAATGACATTCATCAGAAGACTCCCCGCCGGCGCGCCCGTAGTCGCACAGATCGCGGACGGTACAGTTCGGACAGTCCGGCCGGCGCGCCTGGCAGACCGCACGGCCGTGCAGCACCATCAGATGCCCGTAGAGAATCCAGTGCTTTGATTCTAGAACCATGGCCAGATCCTTCTCGATTCCGGGAGGATCGGTCCGGCGGGTCAGGCCCAGCAGCTGGCTGATCCGTGAACAGTGCGTATCAACGACAATCGCCGCGATGCCAAAATAATCGCCGAGAATCAGATTGGCGATTTTCCGGCCGATCCCGGGTAGTGCCGTCAGCGAATCGATGTCATCCGGCATGATGCCATCATGATGCTCGAGCAGAGTCCGGCTGGAATTGATCATCGCCTTCGCTTTATTGCGGAAAAGACCGCAGCTGCGAATCAATTCGGTCAGTTCAGCAAAGTCAGCTGTGGCCATTGCCGCGGCATCCGGATAGCGTCTGAACAGCGCGGGTGTGATCAGGTTGACCCGGGCATCGGTACACTGGGCCGCCAGAATCGCGGCCATCATCAACTGCCAGGGTCCGTCATAATCGAGGGTGCAGTCTGCCTCTGGGTATTGCGCGTGAAGCCGTCTGACAATCTCGGCAGCCTGCTCGTTTCTTTTTGTCACTGAATGTACTCCTGCAAATAAACTCTGAACTCATGATATCGATTATCATCACGTCTGTAAACTTGCAGGCGGAGCATGGATCCGACAGGTTGCGTCTGCAGGAAATAACTCATGTCCATGGAGGTATCAATCGGGTTGTCGTTGATCTGGGTTATGA
>RZZF01000239.1 GCA_009929975.1 Clostridia bacterium | reverse complement strand
GTCCCGGTATACGTCGCCGGGTTCGAACGCGGCGTGCGGCCGATCGGCGACTGGTCAATGGCAATGACTTTATCCAGATGCTCCAGCCCCTCGATCGCGTCACAGGCTCCGGGATAGCGCCGGGCTCCATTCAGCGCGCTGGCCAGCTTCTTGAGAATGATGCCGTTGACCAGAGAGCTTTTGCCTGAACCGGACACGCCGGTCACACAGGTCATGACGCCGAGCGGGATGGCGACATCAATCTTCTTCAGGTTGTTTTCCGCCGCGCCGCGCACCGTCAGCCAGTGGCCGTTGCCGGTTCTGCGCGTCAGGGGAACTTCGATCCGGCGCTGGCCGCATAGATACTGGCCGGTGATCGATTCCGGACAGGCGATGATCTGGTCAATGGTTCCGGTCGCGACCACCTCGCCGCCATGCTCGCCGGCACCCGGTCCCATATCAACGATATGATCAGCCTCACGCATCGTTTCCTCGTCATGCTCGACCACCAGCACGGTATTGCCCAGGTCGCGCAGATGCTTGAGTGTCGTGAGCAGCCGGTAATTGTCCCGCTGATGCAGGCCGATGCTCGGCTCATCCAGGATATAGAGAACTCCCATCAGGCCGGAGCCGATCTGTGTGGCCAGGCGGATCCGCTGCGCTTCACCGCCGGACAGGGTCGCCGAGGCACGAGCCAGCGTCATATAGTCGAGGCCGACATTGATCAGAAAGCCAAGCCGGGCATCAATCTCCTTGCGGATCTCCGCCGCGATCTGGGTCTGGCGCGGCGTCAGCTCGGTCCGGGCCAGCACTTCACGGATTTTGCGGATCGGCTGGATGGTCAGCTCATGGATATTCAGGTCATTGATCCGCACTGCGAGGCTCTCCGGCTTGAGCCGCGCGCCATGGCAGACCGGACAGGGGGTTTCTGACATAAACTGCTCATAATACTCCTTCATGCCGTCCGAACTGGTTTCGCGGTACCGCTTTTCCAGGCTCGGGACCACACCGATCCAGTCGCTGCGGTAGATACTGCCGCGATTGTACTTGGAATTGGACGTATCGACATTCAGAATCTCACCCTGGTTGCCGAACATGATCAGGTCACGGATCCGCTGCGGCAGCTTCTCGAACGGGGTATCAAGATCGAAACGGTACCGGGCCGACAAGGCATCAATAAACGACCGGGCCCAGCTGCCGCGGTCCGCGAAATTCCAGCCTCCAGCGCGGATCGCGCCTTCGTTCAGCGACAGCTTCGGATCATGGATCACCAGCTCCGGGTCGATATGGGTCATCTGGCCGAGGCCGGTGCATTCCGGACAGGCGCCATAGGGATTGTTAAAGGAAAACATGCGCGGCGTGATTTCCTGCAGACTGATATTGCAGTGATGGCAGGCGAAATTCTGCGAGAAGACCCGTTCAATGGCCTCTTCCGGTTCCTGATCCGGCTGGCGGATCTCCACCAGCAGCAGGCCGTCCGACAGCTTCAGCGCCGCCTCCGTTGAGTCGGTCAGCCGGCGCCGCAGATCCGGCCGCATGATCAGCCGGTCAACGACCACTTCGATGGAGTGGCGGATATTGCGCTCGAGGGTGATGTCGTCCTCGAGCTCGCGGTACTCCCCGTCAATCCGCACCCGGACATAGCCGGCCTTGCGGAAATCATCGAGCAGTTTCTGAAACTCGCCTTTACGCCCGCGCACCGCCGGCGACATGATGATCAGCCGTGTGCCCTCCGGGTAGCCCTCGAGATGATCGATGATCTGATCCACCGTCTGGCGGTCGATCAGGCGGCCGCACTGCGGACAGTGCGGCGTCCCGACCCGGGCGTAGAGGAGGCGCAGGTAATCGTAGATTTCCGTCACCGTTCCCACGGTTGAGCGCGGGTTGCGGCTGGTCGTTTTTTGGTCGATGGCGATCGCCGGCGACAGGCCGTCGATATGATCGACATCCGGTTTTTCCATCTGGCCGAGAAACTGCCGCGCATAGGAGGACAGCGACTCGACATAGCGCCGCTGTCCTTCAGCGTAGATCGTATCAAAGGCGAGCGAAGATTTGCCCGACCCCGATAATCCTGTCAGAACCACCAGACGGTCACGGGGAATGTCAAGATTGATGTTTTTCAGATTGTGCACGCGTGCACCCTGGATATGAATCGCCGACTGCATAGTGTCCCTTTCCTGCTCAGACGGATGAAAAGCAAACATATGATCTTTTAGCATTATAGCATCCGGAAGATCATATGCACAGCATCCTATTGTATCACAAGCACCCTTCTCGCGACAGTTTCCGGCGAATCATTCACAGTTGAGAAATAAACATTTTATCCTGTAGTCATATTGCGCGGTGCGATCAGACATGCTATAATTACCAACGCTGCCCGGCCCTATAGTCAAGCGGTCAAGACGCCGCCCTCTCAAGGCGGAAACAGGAGTTCGATTCTCCTTAGGGTCACCAAAAAGCCTCCCTTGCGGGAGGCTTTTTCTTTTGCAATCAATTGGGATCTCCGGCATCGCTTCAGCCCCGCTTGTCCATCTCAACGTATTTTCTGCGCTTGACCACGCTCTTGTACGCCGGGCGCATGATGCGTCCTCCGCTGACAAGTTCTTCAATCCGGTGCGCGCTCCAGCCACTGATCCGGGCAATGGCGAAAATAGGTGTGAACAGTTCCTGGGGAATCCCCAGCATGTCATAGATGAATCCGGAATAGAAGTCGACATTGGCGCAGACGATCTTGTCGTTATGCTTGAAAGTGCGGAACACTTCCGGCGCCATCCGCTCGGTCAGGGTATACAGTTCGTACTCCTCTTCCCGGCCGGCTTCATACGCCAGCGAGCGTGCGTAGTCACGCAGCAGCTTGGTCCTCGGATCAGACAGCGTGTAGACAGCATGGCCGATTCCATAAATCAGACCGCTTTTGTCAAAGGCTTCCTTATTGAGCACCCGCGTCAGATAATCAGCGATTTCCATCTCATTGCGCCAGCTGCGCACTTCCTGCTTGAGATCCTTCATCATCGCGAAGGCCTGGCTGCTCGCGCCGCCGTGCTGAGGCCCTTTCAGGGAGCCGATCGCGGCCGCGATTACCGAGAAGGTATCGGATCCGGTCGAGCTGACCGCATGGGTGACGAAGCTCGAGTTGTTGCCGCCGCCATGTTCCGCGTGCAGGACCAGCGCGAGGTCAAGAATGCGGGCTTCCAGCTCAGTGTACTGGCCGTCGGGACGAATCATGTGCAGGATGTTTTCCGCGGTGGACAGATTCGGTATCGGCGCATGGAGAAAGAGGCTCTGCTTATCCACATAATGGCTCTTCGCCATATAGCCATAGGA
>RZZF01000238.1 GCA_009929975.1 Clostridia bacterium | reverse complement strand
GTTCATTTCGAACCGGATGGCCGGGGCGGCTTTACGCCGGCTGACCGCCGTGTCAGCCTGCTTAATCCCGGTATTCCTGTTTCACCGCGCTCAGAGGAACTGACCGGAATCCGTACGGAAATGCTGCGCGACGCTCCGGCGCCATTCGAATGGCTGCGCGATCTGGCGGACTGGATGGGGGAGCGTCCGGTGGTCGCCCATAACGCGTTCTTTGATCTGTCATTCATCCGCCATGAAGGATTCCGCACCGCACAGCCGGCGGATCCGCGCGTGAAATTCAATCCGCCGCTGATTGATACGCTGGCGCTATCCCGCTGGCTGCTGCCTGATATCAAGAATCACAAACTGAACACGGTCAGCGAACATCTGGAAATTGACCTGTCGCGTCATCATCGCGCAGAAGCGGACGCTCTGGCCTGTGGCGAGATCTTTGCCAGGCTGTGGCAGCAGTCCGGGGCTGAAACGCTGCAGGAACTTAATCTGAAAGCCGGCCACGCGACCGATGAGATGATCCTGGAGCACCGCCGCCCGGTCTACCATATCATCCTGCTGGCCGCAGATCCGGTCGGACTGTATCATCTGTACCGCCTTGTCTCA
Organism: Clostridia bacterium; assembly: GCA_009929975.1. Lineage (GTDB taxonomy): Bacteria > Bacillota > Clostridia > Saccharofermentanales > UBA5734 > SLHU01. The sequence continues at coordinate 2,713 of RZZF01000238.1, read as the reverse complement.
CAATCGCATACGCGTTATTTCCATACCCGCCCGCGTATTCCGCGCAGCCTGCTTGAGTATTTCCGCCCCGGGCTGATTGTCGGCAGTGCCTGCGAGGCCGGTGAGCTGTTCCGCCATGTCGTTGAACACTACAAAGCCGCCGGCTGCGACTATGACCGGGCACTGGCCGGACTGGCCCGCAGCCCGCTGACCCGGATGGCCCGCTTCTACGATTATCTGGAAATCCAGCCGATCTCGAACAACCGCTTCCTTCTGCGCGACCCGGACAGTGGTCTCGAACGGGAAGAGGATCTGCAGAATCTCAACCGTCTGGTGGTAGCGCTCGGCAAAAAGACCAGACGGCCGGTCTGCGCGACCTGTGACGTACATTTTCTTGATGACCGGGACAGCCGGCTTCGTGAAATTCTCATGACGGACATGGGCTTTGCCGATGCCAAAGAGCAGGCCGGCCTGTTTTACCGGACGACGGACGAGATGCTGTCTGAGTTCGCTTATCTCGGCGACGAGGAGGCCAGGCAGGTCGTCATCCGCCAGCCGGCCGCCATCGCTGAACGGGTCAGCGCTGATTTGCTGCCCTTCCCGGACGGCTCATTCCCGCCGCTGATCGCGACCGCGGCCGATGATGTGCGCCGCCTGACCTGGGATACCGCCATGGCCTTGTATGGCCGTGACGGCCAGCTGCCGGACCAGGTTCGTGAACGGGTTGAACATGAACTGAAATCGATTATCGACAATGGCTATGCCGTCATGTACTACATCTCGCATAAACTGGTCAGAAAATCGAATGAAGACGGCTACATCGTCGGATCGCGCGGCTCGGTCGGATCGTCGCTGGTCGCCTCGTTCTGCGGGATTACAGAAGTCAATCCGCTGCCGCCGCACTACATCTGTCCAGACTGCCATTACAGCCAGTTTGACCAGACCGGGTCCTATGGATCAGGCTATGACCTGCCGGCCAGATCATGTCCCGAATGTGGTGCCGCGCTGCATCGTGACGGACAGGATATTCCTTTCGAGACCTTCCTTGGCTTTGAAGGCGACAAACAGCCGGATATTGACCTGAATTTCTCCGGGGAGTATCAGGCGACCGCGCATCGTTTCATCGAGTCCATGTTCGGCAGCCGTTATACCTTCAGGGCCGGAACGATCAGCAGTTATGCCGAAAAGAACGCGCAGGCGATCGTACGCGGTTTTTATGAGAAAAGCGGTGAATTCGTCACCCAGGCGGAGATCAATCGCCTGGCGGACGGTTTGATCGGTGTCAAGCGCACCACCGGGCAGCATCCCGGCGGCATTGTCGTTGTGCCACAGGAACGGGAAATCTATGATTTCACACCGATTCAGCATCCGGCGGATAAACGCGAAGCGGGTACGGTGACGACTCATTTCGACTTCAACGCGATGCATGATACGATTCTCAAACTGGACATTCTCGGCCATGATGATCCGACGGTGCTGAAGATGCTCAGCGACCTGACGGGTGTTGACGTGCTGAATATCCCGATTCCTGATGAGAAAGTCATGTCGCTCTTCCAGTCGACTGAAGCCCTCGGCATTCCGGAGGGAAAGTCGCCGGCCGGCAGCGCGACCCTGGGACTGCCGGAAATGGGTACGTTCATGGCCCGTGACATGATCCGCGAGACCCGGCCGACCCGCTTTTATGATCTGGTTCAGCTGATGGGCCTGTCTCATGGGACAGATGTCTGGAAAGGCAATGCCCAGGACCTGATCCGTAATGGAACGTGCACGATCAATGAAGTGATCGGCTGCCGCGACTCGATCATGACCGGGCTGATCTATAACGGTCTGCCGCCGAAGGACGCTTTCACCATCATGGAGCGGGTGCGTAAGGGCCGCGGCCTGCTGCAGGAGCAGGAAGACCTGATGCGCCGGCACGGTGTACCGGAATGGTATATCGATTCCTGCCTGAAGATCCGCTATATGTTCCCGAAGGCGCATGCCGCCGCCTATACGATCTCATCGCTGCGCGTCGCCTGGTTCAAGGTCTACTATCCGGCGGAATATTATTGCGCGTTCTTCACGGTCAGGGCCGACGAGTTTGACAGCAGCCGTATGTGCCGGCCGGCCGAGCAGGTCAGACGGGAACGTGAAACACTGCAGGCCGGTTTTCGTGAACTGACGGATCGTGAACAGAAGATCTTCTACATTCTTGAACTGGTGGAGGAAATGCAGCTGCGCGGCATTGATTTTCTGCCGATTGACTTATATGAATCGGCTGCTTCGCAATTTCTCAAAGGGGATGAGCACTCGATCCGGCCGCCGTTGAACGCGATCCCCTCGATCAGCGGCGCGATGGCACAAAGTCTTGTCACTGCCCGCCGCGACGGTCCGTTCAAATCAAAAGATGAACTGATGCGGCGTACCGGCATTGGCCAGTCGGCGGTTGAGACGCTGAGCGCGGCCGGAGTTCTGGACGGCTTGCCTGACTCCGCGCAGATGGATCTGTTCGAATGGCTCGGTTGATGGATGAACAGCCCCGGGCTGATCTGACAGCCTGCCAGGTGGTGCTGCGGGACAGCCGCCGCTCTTTTGACCGTGCCTACACATACCAGATCCCACCCTCGCTGGCAGGTCAGATCACGATCGGCTGCCGGGTTGAGGTTCCATTTGGTTCCGGCAACCGGCCGGCCGAAGCGTTCGTCACCGCGCTGGTGCCGCGTGAGGATATCGATTTCCAGATCAAGCCGCTGAG
>RZZF01000237.1 GCA_009929975.1 Clostridia bacterium | reverse complement strand
CCGGCTTATCAATCTTGTTGATCGCGACCAGAATCTGAGTCCCTGCCGCTTTCGCGTGGTTGATCGCCTCGATGGTCTGGGGCATGACGCCGTCATCCGCCGCGACAACCAGAATCGCGATATCGGTGACCTGGGCACCACGGGCACGCATGGTTGTAAACGCTTCGTGGCCGGGAGTATCGAGGAATGTGATGGCGCGGTCATTGACATTCACCATGTAGGCGCCGATATGCTGTGTAATACCACCCGCTTCGCCATCTACGACCGAAGCGGAACGGATGCGGTCGAGAATGGACGTCTTGCCGTGGTCGACATGGCCCATGACAACAACAACCGGCGGACGGGTTTCCAGATCATCATCCTGATCTTCACTGTCGTCAAAGAGAATATCCTCTTCCTTGACTTCCACCAGTTTTTCAGTTGTGATATTGAACTCCGCGGCAATCAGCGTCGCGGTATCAAAATCAATATCCTGGTTCAGCGTCGCCATGACGCCAAGCCCGATCAGCTTCTTGATCACCTCAGCCGATGTCTTCTTGATCGCCTCGGCGAATTCCTTGACGGTCAGGCTTTCAGGCAGCTTGACATGCGTCAGGACGGCCCGGACAGCCGGAGTTGAAGAACGGGGCTGATTCCGTGTGTTGCGCCGGTTGCGGCCGCGGGAACGGCTGCGCCCGCTTCTGCCGTCGAACGGATCAAGCAGGGCAGTATCGGACAGAACATCGGACACACCTTTTCCGGACAGCACCTGAGCCTGTTTTTTCAGGGTCTGATGTTTGTCCCGGACGGAAGGTTCGATTTTCGCCGGTGCGTCCCGGCGATTGTCACGGCGCGGATCCCGTTTGCTTTCCTTGTCGAAGGCATCACGAGCCGCGAAATTGGCACGCGGCTGCTCGATGATCTTTTCCTTGATATCACCAGCGGCGGTTGGTAAAGCAGGCCGTGACGGACGCGCCGGTCCGCGGGTACGATCCATCGGACGACCCTGGGTCGGACGCGGGCTTTGCGGCCGTGAAGAAGCGGTATAGGAGCCGCCCTGGCCCGGAGCGAATTCTGAAGGGTCGATCCGCCGGCCGCTCTGCGGTCCCTGAGGCGGACGCCGGGTAAATTCCCCACCCTGGCCCGGAGCGAGTTCAGCCGGATTGATTGACCGTCTGCTTTGTGCTCTCGGTGCGCGCGGTGCCGGTGGTACGGTCTTGACAGGCCCCTCTGAGTCAGCTGCTGACGCAACCGATCTGGGCGCGGCCACCGGTTGATTATCAACCTTTTTCTTCGCCGTTTCAGCCACTGGCTTGACAGCCGGTGCCGGTGCTGCATCTGAAGCGGCACGTTCATTCCTCGCTGCCGCTGCGGGCTTTTCTTTATCCACAGATTCCGAATTCGCATGGCTGGCCGGAGCCTTGACTGGAGGAGCACTGACAGAGCCCGGCGGAACGGCCGGAGGCGGAACAGCCAGTGGGGTATGCCCCTGCGCGGCCGGGGCTTTTTCAGCCGCTTCCGGACGCTTCTTTTTGACAACCTTGACAACACCGGTAATTTTCTTACCGGAGACACCTTGCATGGTGATGGTCGGTCCGTCGTCTTCAGCGGTTATCTCTGCTTCAGCTTTTGCTTCAGCAGCCTGCTGTGCCTTGGTTTCCTTCTGTGATTCCGTCTGATCATTTTTCGGTTCAGACGCTTTTTTCACTTTCGGCGGTGCAGGTGCACGCTCGCCGCGTACAAAGCCAGCTCTCAATCCGGATCCTGAATCGTCTCTTTTTACCATAATTGCTTTACCTTATCCTCCACAAATACATAGATTAGTATAGCGCTTGTCACGTATCTGTGCAAACAATCCACTGCACATCCTCACACATGATCCTTTGCTGCCAGTTCGATGACACGGGCCGCCATCTGCTGATCCAGCAAAGCGACGGCCGCACACTGGCTTCTTCCTGTCCAGTGCCCCAATTCAGCACTGCTGCCCTGCTCGATCAGGGGAAGCTGCGACTGCGAAGCCAGATATCTGATCCGCTTCTTCGATGTCGGACCTGCGTCAGCGGCCAGCCAAATCAGATAAACCTGATTCCTGCTGATCCTGCTTCTGATCATTTCCACCCCGGCCGCGATTCGGCCGGCACGGGCGGCCAGACCAAGCATCCGCCAGGCGGCCTGCGCATCGTGTTCAGCGCTTCTCTTCATCAGGCATTGACCCCAGTTCCTGAACCAGATGGTCAATGACCGCCTGGTCGATTCGGGTCTTCAGACCCCGTTCAAATTTATGTTCCCTGAGCGCTGTCCGCAGACAGTTCTGATCACGGCAGACATAAGCGCCGCGTCCGGGCTTCTTTCCAGCTGTATCAAGTTCAACACACTGTTCAGGGGTTAACACCAGTCTGATCAGGCTTGACTTGTCCTTCATCGTTCTGCAGGCAACACACATGCGCTGCGGCTGTCGTCTTGCCACGGTGGCTCACTCCTCTGAATCCGTCACCCGGGGTTCTGTCTCCTGATAATCGGCGGCAGCCTCTTCAGGTGCGTCTTCCTGATAATCGGCATCAACCTCATCAGGTACGTCCTCATCATCAATATAATCCGATGCGGTTTCTTCAACGGCCTGGTTGAATCTTGACATGATTTCCGCTTCAACGGCCGTACGATACTGCGACTCACTCTTGATATCGATCTTCCATCCTGTCAGACGCGCGCTGAGGCGCGCGTTCTGCCCTTCACGGCCGATCGCAAGGGACAACTGATGATCCGGTACAACGACTCTGGCGATTTTTTCATCTTCGAGCAGATCAACACGGATAACCTTGGCCGGGTTGAGGCTGTTGCTGATGAAAACCGTCACATCCGGATCCCATTCGATGATGTCAATCTTCTCACCCATCAATTCATCCATGACTGCCTGGACACGAAGGCCGCGCTGGCCGACGCATGAACCAACAGGATCAACATTGCTGTCGCGCGACGCGACGGCGATCTTGCTGCGTGAACCTGCCTCACGGGCGACCGACATGATCTCAACAATCCCGTTGGCGATCTCCGGGACTTCCTGTTCAAACATCTTGCGGACAACGTTTGGATGGCTGCGAGACACATAAACAACCGGACGTCCACGTTTTTCATCGACCTTGAGGATCAGGAAGCGCAATCTCTGATTGAAATTGTAGCCATCCTGGCGGACTTGTTCATGATAGGGCAATACCGCTTCTGCCCGGCCGATATCAACGATGACCTCGCGGCGGTCCTTCCGCTGGATGACGCCGGCTGCCAGTTCACCGATGCGATTGCTGAACTCATTCTGAATCCGCTCCCGTTCGGCACTGCTTAAT
>RZZF01000236.1 GCA_009929975.1 Clostridia bacterium | reverse complement strand
ATCCCGGTACCGGGAGAAATCAGCCTGGCGCACCACGGGGTTCTCTTCCTTGATGAGATGACCGAGTTTCGCGCCGAGACCCTTGATGCGCTGCGCCAGCCGATGGAAGAGCATGAAATCCATCTGTACCGGCTGCGCCACCGGTTTGTCTATCCGGCGGATTTTCTCCTGATCGGAGCCGCCAATCCCTGCCGCTGCGGTGAGTACCTTGAGCCGGGCGGGACATGCCGCTGTACCCCGGATCAGCAGAAACGCCACCTGAGCCGGATCAGCGGTCCGCTGCTGGATCGGATTGACCTGGTCGTTGAGATGACCCGGCCGGATGGTGACGCGATCAGTGCAGGCATGACCGGACCATCAGACCGGCCGCCGTGCCAAGACCAGCCGGGCAGGAGGGTCAGACAGTGTCGCGAGTTCCAGTTCGACCGCTGCCGCAGACGCAAAGAGCCGGTCCGGCTCAATGGCCGCCAGTCGGGCATGGGTCTGGCACAAAGACTGGAGATCGATCCACAACTGATCCGTGAAGGCGCTGCCATGGCAAATGCGCTCCAGCTCAGTGTCCGCGGCTATCACCGTCTGCTGCGTCTGGCCAGAACCATCGCGGATTACGAGCTGAGTGACCGGGTCCGTTCCGAGCATCTGGCTGAAGCTTTGCAGTACCGACTTCATCTGGACGCGGAGGTGCGCTCATGACAGCCTGTCCGATTACCGCGGATCATCAAACCGCCGTTCCGGAGCAACAGCTGCGCGCCGCGCTGATCATCTGTGAACTGCGCCGGCAAGTCAAGATTGACAGATCGTACTGGCTGAACCTCTGCAACAGCCCGATTGATCTTATGCGCCTGGCCGACACAGACGGGAAGAGCCTGCTTGAACGCGCCAATGGAGCGCTTAACGAACCTGCGATCAGGTCGGTTCTGAATCACTCTGGCTTTCACCGCCGCGTGCGGGAGCAATTCCGGCAAGCCGGACGTCTCGGGATTCGCGCCCTTTCCTGGGTTGATCCGGATTACCCGCCGCGCCTGCGCCAGATATCCGGTTTTCCCCTGATCCTGTTTGTCCGCGGCCATCTCCCATTGTCCGTTTTGGCCAGTGGTCCCGCGGTGACCATCGTAGGTACCCGCCAGCCGACCGCCTATGGCCGCAGCGCGGTTCGCCGCCTTGTCGCGGATCTGAGCGCTGCCGGTCTGCTGGTCATCAGCGGACTGGCCCGCGGGATCGACGGGCTTGCCCACGCTGAATGTCTCAGGTCCGGCGGCAGGACGCTTGCGGTTCTGGCCAGCGGGCTGGATCGGGTCTATCCTGACTGTCACCGGGAACTGCTCAGCAGTCTGCTGCAGGGCGGGCTGGCGATCAGTGAGCATCCACCCGGAACCCCACCGATCAGCCGGCATTTCCCAGCCCGCAACCGGATACTCAGCGGCCTGTCCGATGCCACCTGTGTGATTGAAGCCGCCCGGTCGAGCGGCAGCCTGATCACGGCATCGTTCGCCGCGGATCAGGGACGCGATGTTTTCGCGGTGCCCGGAAGTATTTTTTCCGCGGCCAGCCAGGGATGCAACCAGCTGATCCGTGATGGCGCGGCTGTGCTGCTGTCCGCGGCGGATGTCCTGAGTGCTTTGCCGCAGACCGCACTGGAAATCGCCGCACGGTTATCGGCCGCGTCCGTGCCATCCGGACGGACCGATCCGTCCGGGCAAAGCCCGTCAGCCAAGCATGAGCTATCTGAATTTTCAACTGACGAACGCAACGTACTGCAGACTCTGGCGGCACGCTCATTGACATTCAGTGAGCTATGCGAACATGGTGCGATGAGCGCTTCTCAGCTGTCGGTTCTGCTGACGCGGCTGGAAATCGCCTCGTTGATCTGTCATGAACGTGGACGCTATACTTTGACAGATCCGGCTTCTTTCTGTATATAATGTACTAATGATCACTGTTCTGCCGTTGATGAACGCCATTCCGGAAGATTGACCGGGCCGGCTGGCAGAATCGGTACATAGGAAAGAATGAGGCTATGAGTAAAAATCTGGTAATTGTTGAATCGCCTGCCAAAGCCAAGACGATCGGCCGCTATCTGGGCAAGGATTTTCGAATCACTGCATCCGTCGGCCATATTCGCGATCTGCCATCGTCCAAGATGGGTGTTGATGTTGAAAACGGCTATCAGCCGCAGTATGTCAGCATGAAAGGCAAGGAAAAGGTGATTCATGAACTCAAGGATATGGCAAAATCGGCGGATCGCATCTATATCGCGACTGACCCTGACCGCGAAGGAGAAGCGATTGCCTGGCACCTGGCGCAGTTGCTGAACGTTGACAGCGCCAGTGACTGCCGCATCGCTTTCAATGAGATCACACGTCCAGCGGTTCTTCAAGCGCTGGATCATCCCCGCCCGATCGATATGAATCTGGTGAACTCTCAGCAGGCCCGGCGGATTCTTGACCGGCTGGTCGGCTATGAACTCAGCCCACTGCTCTGGAAAAAAGTAAAAAAAGGTCTGTCAGCCGGCCGTGTTCAGTCGGTCGCGACCCGGATGGTGGTGGACCGGGAACGGGAAATTGACGCGTTCAAGCCGGAAGAATACTGGCTGTTGACAGCCTTTTTGCACAAGACGGGCAAGGATCCCGTTTTCAAAGCTCGCTATCATGGTGAGTGGGTCAATGGCAAAGTCGAAAAAGTCAAACTGACGAACCAGACTGAAACAGAGGCAATTCTGACTGCCATTCAAAACCAGCCCTTCATCGTGGTCAAGCTCAAGAAGGGCAGCAAACACAAGCAACCAAGTGCGCCGTTCACAACCAGCACCCTGCAGCAGGAAGCCTCGCGCTACCTGGGCTATACCGCCAAAAAGACCATGAGCGTTGCCCAGCAGTTGTACGAAGGCGTGGAAATTGAAGGCCTTGGCGCTACGGCGTTGGTGACTTATATCCGTACCGACTCGGTCCGCGTCTCGGAAGAAGCGGAACAGGAAGCGCGCACCTATATCCAGGACAAGTACGGCGCAGACTATCTGCCCAAGTCCCCGCGCCTGTTTAAGAACCGCAACAAAGCCCAGGATGCCCATGAAGCCATCCGTCCGGCTCATTTTGATCTGCCGCCGCAGAAAATCAAGGCTCAGATATCCCATGACCAGTTCAGACTCTATCAGCTGATCTGGGACAAATTCATGGCTTCCCAGATGGCTGCCGCCCAGATTGACACAGTTGTGGCTGATCTGGTCAGTGGCAATACACACCTGTTCCGGGTCAGTGGTGAAACTGTGCGCTTCCCTGGTTACCTGGCCCAGTATGGTGTCGCCCTGGTCGACAGCGAACCGGAAAAAGAATCAGAAGAAG
>RZZF01000235.1 GCA_009929975.1 Clostridia bacterium | reverse complement strand
GGGCATCAAGCAGCAGGCGCATCACGCTGATGGCGTGATACTCATGCGTGTTGGAGACCGTCACGGTCTGGACATCACCAAGGTATCCCCGTGCCGCGGCTTCCAGTTTGGCCGCGAAATCAGGCTCGGCAAAATAATTCTCAGCCACAAGCATTTTCACATTCTTCTGCTGGACCAGATTCCAGAGATCGACGCACTGCTGGACAGACTCCGCCGGAGGTGTCTCCGCCAGCACAGGGATACCGTCGCTGATCAGGTCCACGGCGACCTCATACACGCCGGAAACGCCTTTTTCCGGATCGCCCCGATTGACCGCGTCCACCACAAAATCAGGTTTAGCGCTCTTGAACTCGTCCATCGAGGTTGTGACGGGAATGCCCCATTGCTGCTCGAACCGCGCCTTCTTTTCCTCACTGCGTACACGCATGCTGACAATCTCAAACTCGTCAGGCAGATCTTTCGCTGCCTGCAGATACAGGGTGGACCGCCACCCGGAACCGATAACGCCGACTCTTGTCTTTGCCATATCCATATCCTCCTGGTGATCATAGTGCCTGAATCTATTCTATTCCTTTGCACTGTCAAGTGCCAATCACACGATTCATCCGGACCTTCAAAATTCATCTCACATGGATGTTTTCATCCCTGATCCTCGATCAGAACACCGTCGCGCATCTGGAAGGTGACATCCATCATATCCAACACACCCATATCGTGTGTCACAACCACGATGCAATAGCCGCGCTCATGGACAAGACGGCCGAGCAGAGCGATGATGTTGCGAGACGTTGTGCTGTCGAGGTTGCCCGTCGGCTCATCCGTGAGAATCAGGTTGGTCTCCATCGCCAGTGCTCTCGCGATGGCAACACGCTGCCGTTCACCCCCTGAGAGCATCGCCGGGAAACGGTTGAGTACCGCATCGGGCAAGTCCACACTTCGGACATACTCTGCGGCACGCTTTTTGGCATCACGCGGACGGATACCGTGCAGTTCCATCGGATACATCACGTTCTCCAGCACGGTCAACAGAGGAAAGAGTCTGAAATTCTGGTAAATCATCGCGATGTTGTTGCGGCGGTACGCATCCAGATTTAGTGTGCGGGTGGGAACACCGCGGAACAGTACATCCCCCTCATCAGGAACATCCAGCCCGGCGATCAGCGAGAGCAGGGTGGATTTTCCGCTGCCGCTCTTGCCGACGATGGCATACATCGTGCCCTGCTCAAACTCGCAGCTGATCCCCTTGACCGCTTCCACCAGCTGGTATTGGCTGCGGTAGGCATAACGGACGGACTGAAGAGAGAGGATACTCATAGGATCTCCTATTCTTTCTCACTGAGAAGAGCCAAAGCGCTCCTGGTGTTCTGCAGCAGGATGACGAGCGCCGCGCTCAGCGTGAAGCAGATGAAAAACGTGTAAACACCTGGCGAAGCGAGCTGCGCCGGGCCCTCAAAGGCAACCCATGCCACAGCGGCCGGCAGCGCGCCGAAAAGCAGCAGCAGAAGCTGTTCGCCAAACAGTGTGGTGAAAATACGCCGCTTCGGCGTGCCCATGCCGCGCATCAGCGCGATATCTTCACGGCGGCTGTTGATGATCAGGAAGCCTGTGATCAACCCCAGTGCACCGATCAGCACCAGAAAGACGGGATACAGGATCTGGAGATATTTGCTGCGCTGTGTCAGCGTACTGAGAGCCTCATTGAACCGGGAGTCCTCGACCATCACAAAGACACGGATGGACCGGCCCATTTTCGGGCCAGAAAAACCGGCGTCTTCAAGCGCGTTCTTGAACTCGGCCAGATCATGAACATCACGAAGCGTAAAGCTCAGTGAGGACACGTAGTGATTGTCCAGCAGAACATCGATCAACTGCTGCTGCGTCAATGTTTCGATCCCCCGCGTATACCGCATATAATGGCCGGTCGCAGGTGACCGTCCGCTGACATCGAGTGCATTGAGGGTTGAACGCCCGGGATCAAGCGCTCCCAGGGGCAGCGGACAGTAAATGTTATCCTGGTTCGCCACGCGGACGAAACTGCCTGTGACCAGCAGATCAATGCCGGCAAATGGCGGGCCACCCCGGCTGTTCTCAACATAGACACGGATGGTATCGCCCGGCTGAATGCCGTGCCGGCTCATGAACCGGGAGGAAACCAGACAGGGCGGCGCTGCCCAGTCCCGGCTCGCGAAGCGGGCTGCATCCCAGCCGGGCATGAACTCGGCGTGAAACTCACTAAAGTAAAATTCGGGCGCGTTTTCCACGGCACTGGTGAACACAAGGTTCGGTTCAGCACGATGGGCATTATACAGGTTCTCGAGCTCAAACGCGTCCATAGGGACTGGCACGGGATCAACATGACCCAGGGTACCATCCGCACGTTCCGGAATTCCCAGATACCCATAATTGAGACTGTAGGTATAGGCCTCCTGCCTGATGGACTCAGAATCGGCCAGTTGTTTGGCCTGTGGGTTGGGAATATACAACTGATCCGAAAACTTGCCCTCCGACGTGGTGCAATAGCCGTGAAGTTCGCTGTTCGCGTACAACGCTTCGCGCGCCGTATCATAAGAGGCAAGGGTCGATTGCAGCAAGGCCAGGAACAACAGCGTCGCCGCGCAGAGCACAGGGACAATGAAAGAGCCTGCCCCCCCGCGTCGGATGAACAGGACCGCGTGGCGCAGCGCGCCTGAGAGTGCTGTAGAGGATTTGCGCGGCGAGCGGCGAACCCGTTCGTGTGCTTTCAGTGTCATCAGGCGTCCGCTGACGGTCTTCTCAGCGAAATAAAGGCACAAGAACAGTGAAAGAATCAACACCGCAGCACCGACCGCGAACGCAAGGGGCCCTGATAAGGCCGCGACAGGCGTGAATGTCCTGGCAACACCCAGATAGCCGTCGCTGTACCGCAGATCAACGGCCTGAAGTTCAGACACAAACTCATAAGCCATCTCAATCAGGGTCTGTGCGTATCGCGTGCCGACCCCTATGCCCGCCGCGATGGCCAGGAACGCCGTCAGGCTGGTGCCGATCATCAGATACAGCCTCGTTTCCGCTTTCCCCGCGCCAAAACAGCGCATGATCTCGACCGATCCCCGTTGGCGCTTCGCGAACAAATAGGCAAACAAAGCCAGTACCGTGAGCGTGACGGCAAGCGCGATCAGCGAAAGCGCCATGGCCGTGCCTCTGATGACGTGAAGCGCGTCCGCCGTCGCCTGATATCCCTGATCGTACACATTGATGAAAACAGACTCAGGCAGCAGCGGCCTGATGTCTGCCAGAAACTCCTCCGCCGTTCCGTTTTTGATCGTTGCCTGGCCCAGGTCGTTCATCAGACGGACAGG
>RZZF01000234.1 GCA_009929975.1 Clostridia bacterium | reverse complement strand
ACCTGGGACTATACCGGGATGACCCGGCAGCGGGAAGAAGAACTGGAGGACCGGCAGCTGGATTATGATACCGGCCTGCCGATGGAACACGCGGTTCGTCATAAAAACTTAGGGGCATCCGTAAGGCGCGGCATCCAATGAGCACGATGTGGGGTCATGCATGAGCAGTATGATGTTTGCTTTGAACGGTGTGTTTCCGCTGTTTGCGGCCATGAGTCTCGGCTATTTGGCACGACGGCTCAAGATGGCTGACCGGGAAACATTTGTTCAACTGAATAAGCTGATTTTTCAGATATTCCTGCCGCTGCTGATTTATGTCAATATTTACCGTTCGAGCATCCTGACGGTCCGGCTGGGCGGTCCTATTCTGTACGCCATCGGCGCCGTTCTCGTCATCTTTGGCCTGAGCTGGCTGGTGATCAGCCGGACGGAACCGGAGCGCCGCCGGCGCGGGGTTCTGATTCAGGCCATGTTTCGCAGCAACTATGTTCTTTTCGGAGTTTTTCTGGCCAACGCCCTGCTGCCGGAAGGCGGCAGCGGCCTGACGGAAGTGCTGATCGCGATTGTCATTCCGCTGTTCAACCTGATGGCGGTCTTCATTCTGCAGTTTTATCGCAAAGAGGGCAGAATCAGTCCAAGGATCTTGTTCAAGGGCATCGTGACCAATCCGTTGATCATCGCTTCGGTGCTAGGCCTGGCCACGCTTCTGGCCGGTATTCGCTGGCCAGTCTTGCTGGAAAACACCATGGCCGGCTTATCCGCCGTTGCCACACCGATCGCCCTGTTCGCGCTGGGCGGCCAGTTTTTCTTCTCAGAAACCCGCACGTACCTGTTCCAGCTGATCGCCGGTGTCAGTGCCCGACTGATGCTTGTGCCGCTTCTGGCGCTGGGCGGCGCGATTCTTCTGGGTCTGCGCGGCGAAGTCCTGGTCAGTTACCTGGCTTTATTCGGAGGCCCGGTCGCTGTGTCGTCCTATACGATGACCCAGCAGATGAACGCTGAACATGAGCTGGCCGGACAGATCCTCGTCTATACGTCCATCTTCTGTGTCCTGACTCTGTTCATCTGGATTACGGTCCTGCGCGGCTTCGCGCTCATCTGACCCGGTCAGCGGACTTTTCGCCGCCACTGCCAGAATTCATCCGAGGCTTCATGCTGAAAACCGAGACCGGTATAGAAGGCCTGATCGCCACCGAGCATGCCGCGGCTCGGTCCCAGCCGCATGACCCGGTTGGCCGCTTCATAAATCAGGGCGCGTGCCAGTCCCTTCCGGCGATGCCACCAGACGACGCCGAGCGGCTCCAGTTCGCAATAGGGGATCGACGGGTCATACCAGATGATCGCGATCCCGGCCGGCTTGCCCTCCGGATCAATGACGGTCAGTTCGAGCTCCGGCCGATAAGCCGGCATCCGCCGCAGATCTGAGAAGGCCTGTTCCCCATTGTCGGTATACGGCTGGCCGTATTGAAAAGAAAACGCGTGAACATTCGCGAGAAAAAACGCGGGGATTTCACGGCCATCCCTGATGCTGAATCCCTCCGGCAGCTCGACATCGAAGGGCTGGCGAAGACCAGCTCACGGGTGGCAAGATAATCTTATTCGTCATAATAACGAAATGTATACTTCATGATTAAGCTCCCGAATAATAGGCCGCCAGGTGTGGTGGCAAGACGTGATGATCGGCATCGGAGCGGGGCAGACGACCAGCAGACGATCAGCGGCTGATCAGTGGTTGACCAGCTTGTTCCGTGCGGCTTCCATCAGAATGAAAAAGGACTGTCCTTCAACGGCCCAGCTGGGCGAGACAAAATGCGGCGGTCCGCAGACATCGGTCACGCAGCCGTATTCATCCACTTTCTCCCAGACCGCGGCCCGGATATCGTCCGCGGTCTTGCGGTAGTCAGCGGGCAGCCAGCCGCTGGCCAACCCGCGGTAAATCGCGTAAGCCAGCATCTGGGCGATATTGACCTCAATGAAGCTGTCCGGATCGTCCAGCACATCGTGAAACAGCTTATCATCGCGCTGATGGCGCAGGCAGGCGTCAATCAGGCTGAGATTTCGTTCGATCAGCCGTTTTTTGTCGGCCGCGTGGCTCTCAGGCAGCAGGTCAATCACCCGGGCCAGGCCGGCCATCGTCCAGCCGTTGCCGACGCCCCAGAACGCTTTGCGCTTGAACACCTTCTCAACATCATCCCACATATGGGAGAGCAGTCCCGCTTCTTCATCGTGCAGGGCTTTCCAGAATCCGTCGATCTGCTTGACCGCTTCATCGTAATGGCCGGCAAAGGCGAGGAACGGCGGCAGCATGTAAAAGGAATCCACCCAGAACTGCGTGGTCTGGTCGATATGATAGACGATGCCATCAGCACTGCGCGGAGCCTTGACCAGCGCCCATTCCAGCAGGCGGTCAAAGGCCTGGCGGAAGGTATCATCTCCGGTCAGCTCCCAGGCATGGTAAATCGGTTCGCCGTTCGAGCAGGGGTCTGTCAGGCCGGTCTCGTTCAGCTTGGCGGTACGACCGACTTCATCCTGACGATGAACCGCTTCGCGCGCCATCAGAATCATCCAGTCTTTTTCTCCGGCTTCCCATAAGGCCTGTGAGGCGGTGCCCTGTTCCCAGGCATATCGCTGCATGGCCAGCATGGCCCGAATGACTTGCTGTGTCTTATCTGTCTGCATTTGATGTCCTCCCGTCAATCTGTCACCGGCCTCTGAATGGCCTGTGAATGATAGTTCAATCATACATGAAAAAAACGGTGAATCATAGATTCGGGTCGGCAATTTCCAATCCAAAGCGATTGTGCTATGATGAGTATGAAAAGGTTTTCACAGATGCGTGATCAACAGGGAGGTCCGTCCATGAGTCTTGTAAATCTAGCCGAAGTGATGCAGCCGGCCGCGCGGGACGGCTATGCTGTCGCCGCCTTCAATATCGTCAATTTCCAGACCGCTCAGGCCATTGTCCAGGCGGCAGAGGCGATCCGTTCACCTCTGATCCTGCAGACATCCGTCTCAACGGTTAAGGCGATCGGAGCCGAGCCGCTGATCCATTTTCTGAGACATCTGGCAAAAGCCGCGGCTGTTCCTGTCGCGATCCACCTTGATCACTGTACCGATATTGATCTGGCACTGCGTTGTGCCGACCTGGGTTGGTCATCCGTCATGATTGATTTATCGAAGCACCCATATGAGGAAAACATGCGTGAGACCGCACGTGTCGCCGCCTATTGTCATGCCCGGGGAGTCTCAGTTGAAGGTGAGCTTGGCGCGATTCTCGGTGTGGAAGATCATATTGTCGTCTCGGAACGGGATGCCACACTGGCCGATCCCGCGTTGTCGGTCGAATA
>RZZF01000233.1 GCA_009929975.1 Clostridia bacterium | reverse complement strand
AGACAACAGGATAAACCGTGACCGTCACTGAGGTGTCCCGTTCACTTTGGAACATCACACGCACGCCGCTGCCTTCATGAAGCAGGCCGGCCGCCTCTTTCAGGGACGTGACACTGCCGCTGTCCAGTGACGCCACACCCTCCGCCTGCAGCGCTGCTTCCGCCGCGTACTGGGCGATGAAGCCGCGGGCCATGGTCCGCTCGCCCTTGATCGATGACTGATGGTACCCTTCAGCCGCCATGATATCAGGCCCGTTCCATATACTCGCCGGTGCGTGTATCAATGCGGACCCGATCGCCCTGGTTGACGAACAGGGGGACGCGGATGGTCGCGCCGGTTTCCACTGTCGCTGTCTTCGTCGCGTTCTGGGCCGTATCACCCTTGACGCCCGGCTCACATTCTGTTATTTCGAGTTCAACGAAAATCGGCGGCTCAATGCCGAAAACTTCCCCTTTATACAGCAGAACACGGCAATTCATATTCTCCTTGAGGAATTTCAGTGTATCCCCAAGCGTGTCAGCCGAGAACGGCAGCTGTTCATAGGTATTGACATCCATGAAATAATACAGTTCACCGTCATTATACAGATAGGTCATGTCATTACGGTCCAACTGGGCCCGTTCAAATTTCTCGTTCGGGTTGAATGTACGCTCAACGGTACTTCCCGTCTTTATATTACGATATTTGGTCCGCACGAAAGCGGCACCCTTACCAGGTTTGACATGCTGAAACTCAACCACCTGAAACACCTGTCCATCCATTTCAAAGGTGATACCATTACGAAACTCACCAGCACTGATCATAGATTATCCTCCAATACCATTCGCAGCCAACAGGCAAAAATTCTATCCTATTCTATTCGATTCCGATGATCAAGGCAAGCCCTGATCGGGTCTTGCGGTCAGCCCAGGACCAGCAGACTTTTATCAAAGCGGTTGAATGAACGGCAGCCATCCGGCAGGACGACCGCCATATCCTCAATCCGGACGCCCATGCGGCCGCTGAGATAGATACCGGGCTCCACGGTAACAATCTGACCTGCGGCCAGAGGCTGCTGCCAGGTTCGGGACAGACGCGGAGCTTCATGAATGGCCAGACCGACACCATGGCCGAGTCCATGGCCGAATTGAGGGCCATAACCGGCCGCCTCGATCATGCCGCGGGCGACCTGATCCAGTTCAGCCCCTGTCTTGCCGGCCCGGACCGCCGCCAGCGCTTCGAGGTGGGCCTTCAGCACCAGATCATAAATCATCCGGTCATGTTCACTGACAGAACCGACAAAAAAGGTCCGGGTCATGTCGGACATATAGCCCTGATACTGACAGCCGAAATCAATCACGACCGCGTCGCCTTCCGCCAGGCAGCGGTCTGATGCCAGTCCGTGCGGCAGCGCGCTGCGGGGGCCTGAAGCGACAATCGTCGCGAACGATGGGCCCTCGGCACCACGTTCACGCATCCCCTGCTCCAGGGCGGCCGCGATACGAACTTCAGTCGTACCGGCGCGAATCAGCGCCATGACATCAGCCAGCGCCGCTTCGGCGATATCCGTCGCCTGCTGCATCAGGCGCAGTTCCTCTTCATCCTTGACGGAACGAATGTCCGCCAGCTGGCTGTCGAACGAAACCAGCTCCATTCCGGGCCGCATGCTGAGCAGCTGCTGTGACAGCCGATACGTCAGATCATCCGCCTCAATCGCCAGCCGCTTCACTTTTTCCTGTTCAAACAGCGGCTGCAGCGCGGATTCGCGGTCAATGGTATTGTCGATCAGCTGAACATGAGGGCTCTGACGTCCGACTTGTTCCAGATAGCGGAAATCAGTCAGAATCCAGGCCTGTTCCCGGCCGATCAGCAAGAAGGATTCTGTTCCGGCAAAATGACTGTAGTAACGGGTATTCTCGCGACTCACAATCAGCAGGGCATCCGCGTTGATTTCCGCGAGCCGTTTCTGCACGGTCCGGACACGGTTTTGCCCATGTGACAAGACAGTCTGTGAACGGTTATCTTGAGTCTCAGGCATCAATTTCCCTCCATTTTTCCGCAGCCGCTCCGTTTCCAACCGAGACGCGGCAAAGATGAAAACGGTGGAACAGCGGTTTTTCCAGCCATCGCTTCATCCGGATATTCCAGGCTTCTTCCTTAAAGCGCGGTTCGACGAGAATCGCCAGACAGCCGGAGCGGCGGGCACACCAGATATCCGTCAAGAGCTGATCCCCCGCCAGAAATGTCTGTTCCTCAGTAAAGCCGGTCGCTTCACAGGCCTGGCGTACCCCGCGTCGATTGGGCTTGCCAGCCATCGCGATGACTGGAATCCCCAGTGACCGGGCATAGGCCTCGCCGCGTTTGCGGGCCGCGTTGGTGATGATCCAGCAGGTCATGCCTGCGTTGTGTATCCGCTCGACACATTGCCGGGCATAGTCGTCGGCCTCATACGAGCCATGGGCCGACAAGGTATTGTCCAGATCAAGCAGCGCCAGGCGATAGCCCCGGCGGTACAGTCCGGCAAACTGAATTCGATCCAGGCCCGCGTAGCAGGCGTCAGGTTTAAAGTTCTCTTCGATTATATGTCTCATAACTTAAAGTATCCTTGTTTTTTGCTGTTTCGTCAATCGCCAGACCGGCAGTCGCGGGCTCGATTGATTGAAATGTGCGTGCTGCTTGTCTATAATTGGAGTGTTCAGTGAGGAGGGTTTCAATGAAAGTATGTAAATTCGGCGGTTCATCGCTGGCCAACGCGGAACAGATCAAGAAAGTCTGTGACATCATGCTCAGCGATCCATCACGCAGGATACTCATTGTATCCGCACCGGGAAAACGTTCCCGTGAAGATATCAAGGTCACTGATCTGCTGATTACGCTGGCGAACGCGATTGTCAGCGGCTATGATGGCCGGCACGAACTGAAAGCCGTCGTCCAGCGGTTTGCGGATATCGCAGCGGAGCTCGAACTGAGTCCACAGATCATCCGTGAGATCGAAGACGATCTGAGTCAGCGGATCAAACAGGATCATGCCAGGACCACACGCTTTCTCGATTCAATCAAGGCTGCCGGTGAAGATTACTGCGCCCGGCTGGTCGCCGACTATCTGTGTACCCTCGGACATTCGGCGGAGTATGTCCATCCTGGTGAAGCCGGAATGCGGGTGACGGCCGAATACGGCAATGCCCAGCTGCTGCCGGACTCCTATGCCCGGCTGGCCCGGCTTCGTGAGGAAACTTCACTGCTTGTATTCCCTGGTTTTTTCGGCTACACGGAAGACAATCATGTCGCCACCTTTTCCCGCGGCGGATCAGATATAACCGGTTCGATACTGGCCGCGGCGCTTGAAGCACAAGTCTATGAGAATTGGACGGATGT
>RZZF01000232.1 GCA_009929975.1 Clostridia bacterium | reverse complement strand
CTTCAGATGGGATTGGTTCTTGCGATAGGCGTAATAGAGAATCCCACCGGTCAACAGGACCAGTATGACAAACAAAACCAGACTGTGCCGGATCAGATCAGCGACCTCAGCATCGGTCTGTGCGGTACTCCAGGCAATCGCCAGCGTACCGGCCCGCTGATCCTCAACAACAACCGGAACTGTCACCTGATAGGCTGACTCCCCTTCAAAAACAAAACGGATCGGCTCCATTTCTTCGCTGGCAAGGAGCTGCAGATACGTTTCGTCTACAATCTGAAAATTGACAAATTCATGGCGGGAACTGGCGATGATCCGCCGGTTCACATCAATAAAGGAGACATACAGTGTCTCGTCCCGCTGCGCCAGATACTCAATGATCGTCTGCATCTCAAAACGCTGCAGGAAGCGCTGAATGTGATTGGCCAGGATACCGATCTGGATGAATGTCCCATCCTCGGCCTGAACATAGGCATACTTGAAAAATACACCGCTGACGGAATCAGGGCGGATTTCTTCGACCAGCAGGGGCTCATCTCTGATCATGAAATCATGAACCGGATGCCCTGCATAAGCGGTCCAGCCGATGTACTGTCCATCGCTGCTGTGGGTGATCACACCCTGATCGTTATAGGCATAGATGACGTCCAGGCCGAACAGCTTCGCGGATTCAGCCAGAGCCTGGCTGTCTTGATAGCTGCCGGCTTCACTTATTGCCAGCGGCCTCACAGTCACAGATCATCAGGGCATAGCCCCTGCCGTACAGGGTTTGGATTCTGACCCGGTTGGAACTGACATACTCAAGGTTTTTGCGCAGGCGTGCGACCAGGGTATGCAGCCGGCTGGTCTCATCGATGAGGCATCCGGTCGCCGGGAAGGTCTCGGCCTTGCTGAGATAATTCTGGTCGACATATTTGTCATACAGCAGCCGGAACAATGTCGCCTGGCTGGGCTGCAGGGCAATCTGCCGGCCATCGCCGCTCAAGGTGCGGGTCGTCTCATCAAAGATCAGGCCGCCGATCATGATACGCCGGTTCTCCTTCTGGATCCGCCGGACGATCGCCCGCAATTTATAGATTGTTTCATATAGGCAGAATGGTTTGATGATATAGTCATCCGCGCCTTTTTCATAACAGATCGTTTTGGTGCGCAGATCATTATGTTCGCTCATGACGAGGATACGGGCATTATTCTGCCGCCGAAAGCATTCAATCAAGCTGAAGACCTTCTCGCCGCCCAGCACGATATCCAATAAAACAATATCGGGGTTCATGCGTTCAAAAAGGTGCCTTGCCGAATAAAGATCGCTGCAGCCTGCGGCATTGAAGCCTTCCTTGTTCAAAACATTGACCAGCGTTTTGTTGAATGTCAGATGATCATCGACAACCAGAATTGAAATTTCCATTACCCTCTCCTTCGTAATACCAGATCAAATTATAGCAAAGTGTTAACTTTTCGGGATCATTCTTGCCATAATGAAAGATTCATTCGCTGGTCTGCCTTTTTTCGCGGCTGTCCGGCCGCGTCAGCCCATTCTGGAAGCGCACCCCGCATCTTATCCGGATAAAACGCAACTTGTCCGTATTTAATAGTACGGCGTGATCGATTCCTGCATGCTTGGGACAAACATAACTGGAGGGCACCATCATGGGACTCATGACACTGATCATTCTATTGGCTCTGGAAACCGTCTGGCTGATCTGGTCAATCACGACCAAAGATCCACACCGGGAAGAAAAATCGATCGTCCGCATCGCGTTACTGCTGCTGTTCAGCGGCCTGCTGCTCAGCGGCGTCTATCAGTGGAGCTTCCGCTATCTGGCGATTTTGCTCGTGCTGGTCATCCAGGCGATCATCGGCGCGGTCGTCCTGATCCGCAAACAGGATGTCCGCCGCACCACCGGATACTTTATCCGCCGCTATGCAGGCAACAGTCTTCTGTTCATCTTGGCCTTATCACTCGCCATTGTCTTTCCGCAGTACGATCAGCCCGCCGTTACAGGGGATTATCACATCGCCACAGCCCGATACACCTGGACCGATGACAGCCGTACTGATCCGTTTTCTGATACACAGGCCAATCGGGTACTGACGGTCGAGTTCTGGTATCCGGACCAGACCGATGAAACCTTTCCGCTTGTCGTCTTTTCACATGGCGCGTTCGGCTTCAGCGGCAGCAACTATACGACGTTCGCTCAGCTGGTCTCGCACGGGTATGTCGTCGCCAGCATCGGGCATACCGGCCAGGCCTTCTATACGAAGGATACCAGCGGACAGGTGACCATTGCAGAGATTGATTTTATCAGCAGGGCCGCTGAAATCAACGCGAACCAGGACCCGGCCCAGGAGGAAGCCATTTATCAGACAACGAGCGAATGGATGAAGCTGCGGACCGGGGACGAGCATTTCGTGATCGACACCATCCTGGCGCTTTGTCGTGAGCAGGCCGACGATCCGCTCTTTTCAGCGATCAACAGTGAACACATCGGCCTGATGGGCCATTCCCTCGGCGGAGCGTCCTCCGCGCAGATCGGCAGAGAACGCAGCGACATTGACGCGGTCATCGTACTGGACGGGACCATGCTGGGTGAAGTCACCGGTTATCAAAACGGCGAACCGGTTCTCAATAAAACACCGTATCCGGTTCCTCTTTTTAATATTTACGCAGAAGATCACTACACTGATTCGCTCCGGATCAATGGCGCGGAATACAGCAACTTTGCCGCGTCCCGCAATGCCGTCAGTGCGTATGAAACCGTCTTCCGTGACGCCGGACATCTCAATTTCACTGACCTGCCGCTGTTCTCGCCGCTTCTGGCCCGTCTGCTCGGAACCGGTAGCGTGGATGAACGCGCTTGTATTGACACCATGAACCAGGTTGTCCTTGACTTTTTTGACAGCTGCTTGAAGAATGACGGAGTACCACACATCGCAAAGGATTATTGATTATGAAAGTGCAAATCAGGCAAATCAGTCAGAAAGCAGACGAACGTCTGCTGATCGAATGCGTCGAGATCACATCAGAGGTTGAGAAAATCCAGGCCTTCGCGCTGACCAGCGGAACTTCGCTGACCGGTTCACGGGATGACCGGATCTATCAGTTCAACCTGGCCGATGTCATCTACTTTGAAGCCGTTGATGAACATGTCTTTGCCTGTACCCGTTATCACACATTTGAATTGAAAGTCCGCCTGTACGAGCTGGAAAACGCCTATGCGGACCAGCATTTCGTCCGCTGTTCCAAATCATTCATCATCAACCTGATGCAGCTTACGGATACAAAAAAGCTCATCATCACAGATTTGATGAGAAATGTTTTAAAGTCCATTTACTGACCTCCCATGACAACGCGTTTGACGGCCGGCACAT
>RZZF01000011.1 GCA_009929975.1 Clostridia bacterium | reverse complement strand
TCGATCCGCAGACGTTGATGTGGGGCAACGGTTATTATGGTCCCAAATGGATTTCAACCCATTACACCTTGTTGGAACTGAGGGAAATGGAAATCATGCCCGGGACTCCGGTCTATCGCGACAGCTTAATTCATTATCTCGATCATGAATGGCAGCACCGGATCAGTCCGAGAGGCATCGAGTCGATGGATTTGTGCATCACCGGAATGCTGATCAATCTGCTGGCTTACGGGATGATTGACGATCCGCGGCTCAGACAGATGATCGATTATGTTCTTGATCATCCGATGGCGGACGGCGGCTGGAACTGCCGCTGGAACCACTCACCTTTCCCGGCCATCAGTTCCGTCCACACGACGATCAATGTGCTGGAGGGTCTCGCTGAGTACCGACGGGAGGGCTTTGCCTACCGCTGTCAGGAGGTTGACAGGGCGATTCTCCAAGGTATCCAGGTTCTGCTCGGTCGTCAGTTGATCTATGTCAAAAACACCCGGACCCCCATCCATCCGGAGATGGCCAGACATCATTATCCGCCACGCTGGAAGTACGATTCTCTGCGTATTCTGGAATTTCTGGCCCGGCGCCATGATCCCCTGCATGATGATATGGAACCGGCACTCACTTTGCTGGAACAACATATAGTGAACGGCCGGCTGACCAGAGGGTCCCGGGTGCCGGGGCTCATTCATTTTCCACTCGAACAGGAACGCTACGGGCGTTTTAATACACTTCGAGCCTATATCGTCCTCAAGGAATATCGACCGGAACTCTATCAGCAGTGTATCAAAGGAGGAAACAGCGTATGAGTGGAATATTCAAGCATTTGACGGGTCGAGCACAGGTCCGTCGTCCATCTGAGGGAGGGAGTCTCTTTGTCCGGGAATATCATGGCCGCCAGACGCTGGTCGATCAGGCCGGCCGGCCGATCCAACTGCGGGGAATGAGTACGCATGGTCTGCAGTGGTATGGCGAGATCACCAACCAGAACGCGTTTGCCGCACTGGCGAATGACTGGGGCTGTAATGTCATCCGACTGGCCATGTACATCGGTGAAGGAGGCTATACGGCCGATCCTTCGGTCAGGGAGCGGGTGTATCAGGGGATTGATCTGGCATTTGAGCACGATCTGTACGTAATCGTTGACTGGCATGTGCTCTCTCCCGGCGATCCGAATGCCGCCGTCTATGCAGGAGCTTACGCCTTTTTCGATGATCTCTCAGTCCGCTATCAGGATCATCCCCGGTATCATCAGATTATCTGGGAGCTATGCAATGAGCCGAATCCGTCCGGCGATGAAGCTAATGCCAATGACGCGTCCGGTTGGCAGGCGATCCGGCGGTATGCGGAGCCGATCATCCAGATGCTGCGCCAGCGCGGAGACAATATCATCATCGTCGGAACACCGAACTGGAGCCAGCGGGTCGATCTGGCGGCAGATGATCCGATCGCAGCGGAGAATATCATGTATGCGGTCCATTTTTATACCGGCACCCATCAGCCATCCGATCACAGCCACGATCGGGATAATGTGATGTCCAATACACGGTATGCGATTGAACATGGCTCGGCGGTCTTCGCGTCGGAGTGGGGTACTAGTGAAGCCAGCGGTGATCACGGGCCATTTCTTGAGGCTGCTGATATCTGGCTTGAATTTCTCAATGAACAGATGATCAGCTGGTGCAACTGGTCGCTGACGACGCGTGATGAAACATCCGGCAGCTTCCGTCCGTGTTTACCGGACGAATCGGAGGCAGGGCGGCTTGACCCCGGTTCCGGTCAGGTCTGGCCGGATGAACAGCTCAGTGTGTCCGGCCGATATGTGCGGGACAGGATCAAAGGACTCTGGTCGACGAAACATTTCGCTATCAGAGGATCATGATCAGGAGGGAATACCATGTCACAATCCATGATCGCGAAGAACCAACGGGCCGAAATGACAATTCTGATCAGCGCGCAGGCCACGCCGCAGGAGCGAAACGCGGCGGATGAACTGCTTTATTATCTGGAGCGGATGACCGGAGCCTGCTTTTCGATTGAAACCCACGCGTGTCCGGACGATCCGGCACAGCCGGTGATCGCTCTGGGTCAGGCGGCGGCCGCGCTGGAGTTTGAGTTGCCGGACGATTTGGGGGACGACGGGTTCATCATCCGGACCATGGCGCCTCATCTGGTCATTTTTGGCGGAATACGCGGGATTCTCTACGGTGTCTATGAACTGCTCGAGCAGTTCGGCTGCCGCTTTTTCACGCCGCTATGCGAAAAAGTGCCGAACTGCCTGTCGCTTGCCCTGCCGCAGCTGGATATCCGGCAGGTGCCGGTTCTGGAGTATCGTTATCACAATTATAAAGATTTCACCAACTATCCGATGTTTTCGGTCAAAAGCCGGATCAACGGACCGGTTCCCATTCCGGAGGACTGGGGAGGCCATCTGTCCTATGCCTGGTTTGTCCATACATTTGAACCGTATATTCTCAATCCGGCGGACTTCTTTGACGACCATCCGGAGTATTTTTCCATGGTGGACGGTAAACGGCTGAGTGAACGGCCTCAGCTGTGCCTGACGAATCCGGATGTCCTGCGGATCACCATCGAGAAAGTCGGGCAGGCCTTGACGGCTCATCCGGAGCACCGGCTGATTTCCGTCTCTCAGAATGACTGGGACAACCATTGCACCTGTCCCGACTGTGCGCGGATTGACGCGGAGGAGAAGAGCAGTGCCGGCAGCCTGATCCGCTTTGTCAACGCGGTGGCGGAAGCGATTGAACCCGATTTTCCTGATGTGATCATCGATACGCTGGCCTATCAATACAGCCGGCCAGCTCCGACGATCACGCGGCCGCGCCATAATGTCTGTGTGCGGCTGTGTTCCATCGAGAGTTGTTTCACCCATCCATTCGAGACCTGTGATGATACCAGCCGTGAAGTGAAACGGCCGGACGGCTCAACCTCGAAGTTCATCACTGATCTGCAGGACTGGTCGCGTATTTCGGATCGCCTGTATATCTGGGATTACACGACCTGTTTCGCCCACTACCCGATGCCCTTTCCTAATTGGAATGTTTTAAAGCCCAATATGCAAGCGTTTGTCAAAAATAATGTAAAGGGTGTTTTTGAACAAGCGTGTGGTGCCGGCGGCGGCAGTACGGACTTGAATGAACTGCGCGCCTATCTGCTGTCCAAACTGCTCTGGGACGCGGAGTGCGACTATGAAGCCCATATGATTGATTTTCTCAACTATTATTATGGTGCGGCCGGTCCGGCCGTGCGCGCGTATATCCGGGCCCTGACCGACGCGGTCGAGTCCCGTAACATTCATGTCGGTTTCAATGACCCGTGTGACCAGCCCTATCTGACACCGGATGATCTGAACCGCTATGATGCGCTGCTGGACCAGGCGGCGAACCAGGTCCGGCAGGATCCGATCCGGTTGACCCGGGTGGAGAAGATCCGTCTGTCCATCCGCTGGGTGCGGATCAAGAACCGGGCGATGCTCGAAAATCGGCGCGATCCGGCCGAGATCAATGCCTTCTTTGAGGACTGGAAAGCCCATGGCCTGACCCGGATTGACGAATGGGTCAGCGAGAAAAAGACACATAAAGCGTTGATGCGCGACGTGTGGCGGGGAACTGATTTTCTGGAAAACTGGTGGGAAGACGGTCCGGAAATCCGCTGAATCGGGGTTTTATTGACAGTCGAAAGGGCGGATGATAAACTGACCCTCGTAGTATGGTAACAAGTTATAAGTTCCATGATGTGGGTAGTACGGAGGTATGGTATGAAACGTCGCCTTTTTTCACTTTTCTCTTTTCTGTTAGTCATGAGTCTGCTCGTGATGTCTGTCGCGGCCTGTTCCGACGAGAAGGATGATCAGCTCAAAGTTGGTGTTGTCCAGTTGGTTGAACACTCTGCGCTTGACGCCTCGTATGAGGGCTTTGTTGACGCGCTGGCGGATGCCGGTTATGTGGACGGAGAAAACATCACCATTGTCCACGGCAACGGGCAGAATGATCAGGCCAACTGCCAGACCATCGCCACACAGTATCTCAATGACGGGATGGATCTGGTGCTGGCTATCGCCACTCCGGCTGCGCAGGCCGCGGCAAATGTGCTCAAGGATATCCCGCTGCTCGTCACCGCTGTCACCGATCCGGCGGACGCCAAGCTGGTGGCCAGCAATGAAAATCCCGGCGGTAATGTCTCGGGCACCAGTGATCTGACACCGGTCCGTGAACAGTTTGATCTGATGATGAAGCTCATTCCGGACGTCAAGAAAGTCGCGGTGCTCTACACATCCAGTGAAACGAACTCTGTCTTCCAGGCCAATATCGCCAAGGAAGCGGCCGCGGATCTGGGGCTCGAAGTTGTGGAAGGCACCGTTTCCTCATCCAATGAAATCCAGCAGGTCATCGAGTCCGTGGTGGATTCGGTCGACGCGATGTACATCCCGACGGACAACACCTTCGCCAACGCGATGTCGACGGTGACCCTGGTGACCGAGCCGAAAGGCATTCCGGTCATTGTCGGTGAGGAAGGGATGGTCAATAACGGCGGTCTGGCGACGATTGGCCTGAGCTACTACAAACTGGGCTACCAGACCGGTGAAATGGCCGTGCGTATTTTGAAAGATGACGCCGATATCGCAACGATGCCGATTGAATATCTCAAGGACACATCAGTCAGCATCAACACAGCCGTCGCTGACCAGCTCGGCATTGCGATTCCGGAGGATCTGGCCGCGGCCAATACGTTTGAAGCACCGTAAACACGAATCTGAAAAAGGATCAGCCGGGACAGGAATCGTATGATTTCTGTCCCGCTGTCTGATCCGGCCAAGGAGATACAGCAGGCATGTTCTGGATTATTCAAAGCGCGATATCACAGGGAATCCTGTGGGGCATCATGGCACTGGGAGTCTATATCACGTTCCGGGTGCTCAATTTTGCCGATCTGACCGTTGACGGCAGCTTCGCTCTGGGCGGCGCGCTGTCCGCGGTTCTGGTCTATCACGGGGTACCGCCGCTGCTGGCTGTTCTGGCCGCGACGATCGGCGGTCTGGCCGCCGGGTTCTGCACCGGATTTCTCAATACCAAACTGCGGATTCCGGGACTGCTGGCCAGTATCCTGACACAGATCGCGTTGTATTCGATCAACCTGCGGATCATGGGGTCGCCAAACCTGTCACTGCTGCGGATCGATACGCTGTTCACAAAGCTGGCCGCTGCCGGCTTTCCGGACCGCTGGGTCACCATGGCGCTGGCGATTGTCTGTTCACTGATTGTCATTTTGCTGATGTACTGGCTGTTCGGTACAGAAATCGGCAGCGCGATCCGCGCGACCGGCAACAACCCGAAAATGATCCGTGCCCTTGGGGTTCACACGGATACCACAACGATTCTCGGTTTGGTCTTCGGCAATGGTCTGGTCGCCTTGTCCGGCGGGCTGATCGCCCAGCAGCAGGGTTATGGTGACATCGGTATGGGAACCGGTGCGATTGTCATCGGTCTGGCCGCGATCATCATCGGCGAAGTGCTGTTCCCGCAGACCAATTTCATGCTGCGGCTGACGGGTGTCATCGTCGGCGCGGTCGTCTACCGGATTGTGATCGCGCTGGTTCTGAAAATGGGCCTGCGCTCAACAGACATGAAGCTGTTTACGGCGATTCTCGTCGCTCTCGCGCTGTATCTGCCGACGCTGCGCGGCCATGCCCGACAGTTCCAGCTGCGGAGGAGGAACGGCCATGCTTGATATCAAAAGCGTCAGCAAGACCTTCAATCCGGGAACTCCGAATCAGAACACGGTCCTTCATTCAGTCGATCTGCATCTGGATAATGGTGATTTCGTCACCGTCATCGGCGGCAATGGCGCGGGCAAGTCGACGTTGCTGAATGTTATTTCTGGCGCCGTGCTCCCGGACAACGGTCAGGTTCTGATCGATACCGATGATGTGACCTGGCTGCCGGAATATCGTCGGGCACGCTACCTCGGGCGGGTCTTTCAGGATCCGATGCAGGGAACGGCTGGCGACATGGGAATTGACGAAAATTTAGCCCTGGCGGCCCGGCGCGGCCAGCGGCGCGGTCTGGCCTGGGGCATCATGCGGCCGGAGCGTGAACAGTATAAGCAGGTGCTGCAGGACTTGAATCTCGGGCTTGAAGGCCGCCTCAGCATCAAGGTCAAGCTGCTGTCCGGCGGACAGCGTCAGGCTTTAACACTTCTGATGGCCACACTGAAGCAGCCGAAAATTCTTCTGCTGGACGAGCACACCGCCGCGCTGGATCCGAAAACCGGTGCCCGGGTACTCGAACTGACCCAGTCCCTGATCGAGGAACATCATCTGACCACGCTGATGATCACCCACAACATGCGTGACGCGATCCGCTACGGCAACCGTCTGATCATGATGCATGAAGGCCGGATTATTCTGGACATCCGCGGAACTGAAAAACAGAAATTGACGGTGGAAGATCTGCTGCATCAGTTTGAAAAAGCCAGCGGAACGGCTCTGGATAATGACCGGATGCTGCTCTCCTGAGCTCATTTGAAATTTGTGGTCCCCCGGTTCTTGCCGCTTCGCTTCGATTGATACAGGGCGTCATCGGCTCGTTTCAAGGCTTCATCATAACTCTTGTCTGACAATTCGAAGCAGGACGCGCCGATTGAGATCGTGATCCGGATGGTTTGTCCGTCTTTGTCGTATTCTGACTGCTCAACAGCCTGTAGAATCTTGTCCATCATGGGGTCAAGATGACTTTGGCTGACACCGCGTGAAAAAACAATGAACTCCTCACCGCCCCATCGATAGATTCGGTCTTCTTCGCGAATCACCCGGTTGATGCTGTCCACAACCCGGATGAGAACCTGATCACCGGTTTCGTGGCCATAGGTGTCGTTGATCAATTTGAAATCATCCAGATCGATGAGCATCAGACTGTACAGGCCACCGCTGGTTTTAAAGGCTTTGAACGCGTAGGACAGTGCTTTGAGCGCGGCCCGCCGGCTGCCGGCACCCGTCAGAAGATCCGTATCGACCTCAATTTTCAGCGCCCCGGCCGAGCGCTGATAGTACAAGCGTTCAGCCCACAGAAAGATCACGATACCGCTGAGGATCAACGCCAGAGAGACCGCCCAGATGAGGAGAAGCGCAGCCTGCCGGTCCTTTTGTGAAGCCTCGGAGGCTTGCTCGATATAGGCCTCGAGATTGTCATAGTAGATGCCCATCGCGACGATCCAATCGTAGGGTTCATACAACTTGGCAAAGGTTATTTTTTTCTCGATTTTGTCGGTGGTCAGCTTTTTAAAATAATAGGTGAAAAAGAGTTCGCCATCGGCTTTGACCCCTTCAAGCTCTTCCAGATAGGGTTTGCCGCCGTTGATATCTTCCATATCAGTGGACAGCAGCAGTCCTTCGGTATCCTTGAGATTGGGATGAATCAACCGTCTGGCATAATCATCGCCGCCGGCATAATCGATCACCTCGTTGATCCAGATATAGGCATCGTCAAAATAGAGATCAGTATACAGCCGGTTGCGCAGCGCGTCTTCGACCTGGGATTTCACCGTTTGATCCAACACACCGACCCGGATGCGGTGGCCGTCAAAATCAATGGTTTCAAGATGATGAAAATTGCGCGGTTGTTTTGCTACAGGTGCGGCTGCAGCCGGACTTTCATAGATCGTGGTTCCGTCCGGATTCTCGATCTGGATGGCCAGATTCTCATGAATATTTTCATTTTGCAGATAATCGATCACATGGGTCAGATCGCGATCCTCCTCGTGATCGGCAAGGTAGATCACGAGGCGGCTGATCCGGTTTTCAAAAAGCCACTCCGTATCTGCTTTGATGGAATCAACATAGTTGATCGTGTTATTGACCGAATCTTCCAGAAACTGCTTTTTGATCGTGATGATCTGTTCGCGGGTATGCACAGCGTGAATCTGGTTGATCCTATCGAATTGCCGGATGGATGTGGATGCGAGAATAAAGGCAAAGATCAGGAAAATGCTGATAGTAAAACCCAGGTAGCGTTTTCTTACCCGGTCCATCTGCTGGAATGTCTTGAATATGGTTCTGAACATGATTACTTCTCCGGAAGTCATTATCTTTGTATTTCATTTTATCGTTAATTTTATTGACTGGATACTGTTCAGGGTATAATTATGGTATCACTATAAGTAAATCATCGGTTTAGCAGCAAGTGTCGAGGAGAATGTGGATGCCTTTTCTGATCGGATTGCTGGTCTGCCTGATGGGCTATGGCCTGGGCAGCCTGAACAGCGCCATCATTGTATCACATCTGCTTCACCTGCCCGATATCCGGCAACAGGGAAGCGGTAATGCCGGAATGACCAATATGTTGAGGGTCCATGGGAGAAAGGCGGCCCTGCTGACCGCCTGCGGCGATCTGATCAAAGCGATCGTAGCGGTTGGACTGGCACAGCTGATCTTCCGCCTGGCGCAGATCCCGCTGGCACTGGATCCGGGATACCTCGCCGGGTTGTTTATCCTGATCGGACATATTTTCCCGGTTTTTTTCGCGTTCAGGGGAGGCAAAGGCGTCATGCCGGCCCTCGGGATCATTTTGTGGGTGAATCCACTGGCTTTTCTGATCCTGCTGCTGCTGGCGATTCCCGTTTTTCTGCTTTCGCGGACGATGTCGGTCGTTTCTTTGCTCTGTACCGCGCTGCTGCCGGCTGTGACCTGGCTGCTCGCGTACTGGCGCAGTCAGAAGCCATTGTACTCCGTCATGATCACCTGTGTTTACGCTGCGCTTGTGATCTGGTCGCACCGCGGCAATATCAGGCGCCTGCTGCACGGTGAAGAGACAAAAATTATTCCTGATGTGAAGAAAAACTGAGCCCGCCCGGTCAGGAATGGCTGGGCGGCAGAGGGATAAATTTGCTCGTTTTTGCCTTGTAGGCTTCCCAGTCCGGCCGGCCGGCATACTTTTTTTCCAGCATGGGAACACCGGATACAAATAAAAGGAACAGTGTGATCACAACCGGGCTGACCAGCAGCCAGACAAAACGACCGTCGCTGATCCCCATCAGGCAGATACCCCACCACTGGGTCGCCTCACCAAAGTAATTGGGGTGCCGGCTGTAGCGCCAGAGCCCGTGGGTAATCAGCCTGCCCCTATTAGCCGGATCCGCTTTAAACCGCCTGAGTTGGCTGTCGCCGACTGATTCAAAGACGAAACCGGTCAGCCAGATCAGCAGCCCTGCTGTCGCCAGCCAGTTCCAGCCATCCAGATCTTCCAGATTACGGACGATAGACGGCATGTTGATGATGAAATTGAGCAGCAGCTGCAGCAGGTAGATCTGAACAAACATACGCAGATAGAATGTGCCGGGGTTCCATTTCCGCCGCATGTCGGCATAGCGGAAATCCTCAGGCTTGCCCAGATTGCGTTTGGCGAGAAACCAGGTCAGGCGCAGACCCCAGATCATGACCAGGAGCGACATGGCCAGCGGAACGGAGCCTTCCGGCCGGCCCAGCAGCCAGCTGATCACACTGGTGACCACAAATCCCAGCCCCCAGGCGATATCAACAATGCCGTTGTTTTTCTTTAGTTGAGCGATGATGAAAGTCAGGACGAAAAAAGCCAGAAGAATCGCGGCTGTCAGCCAATACTGCATGATGATGACCCCTCATTTTCTTCTTCAAGGTAGGCGACTGCGACGCTGCCCTTACCGGCGAACAGAGCGACGACCGCGGATATATCGGTGATATACAGCGGCTCACGGCCTGTGATGTTCAA
This sequence comes from Clostridia bacterium, assembly GCA_009929975.1. Taxonomy (GTDB): domain Bacteria; phylum Bacillota; class Clostridia; order Saccharofermentanales; family UBA5734; genus SLHU01. The sequence goes on along the minus strand of RZZF01000011.1, from coordinate 5,882 downwards.
CATGTCCTTGCGCAGCTGTTCCGCGGCATCTGCCGCGTCGGCATGGACGATGACATACTCGCTGATCCGGCGGCGTCTGAGTGTCCGCAGCAGCAGTTTCCGGTTTTTCTTCACTGAAAACGCGATCCCCTGGATGGTGCCTTTGCCCTCGGCATCAATTGAGACCAGTGGTTTGAAGCGAAGCCGGATCAGCAGGCGGCCGATGCGTTCAGAAACGCGGCCTGAACGGGCCATCGGCTCAATATCCAGAACACTGACAAAGATTTTCGCTCTGCTCCTCAGCTGCTCGATCGACTCGGCGACCTGCTTCAGATCCTTACCGGCTTCGATCTGTTCAACGGCCGCGCGGACCAGCAGCCCCTGTGCGCCTGAATTAACTTTCGTATCAATCAGAGCGACGCGCGCGGCATCCGGACCCAGCTCATCCAGGACCTCATGAAAACGGTCGTAGGTTCCACTCATTTTTGACGAGACCGTCAGGATCAGGAGCGCATGGTAATGAGCAAGGATCGGGTGGAGAAAATGACGGATCTGTTCTTTATTCAGCTGGGCGGATGACGCCTGATCAAGATGATCGTAGAGATAAGTCCGGTCAATCGTGACTTTGTCCAGGTAATTGACGGAGCCGATCAGGACATTGATTGGCAGCTGGAAAACCGTATGTTTGTGGAGATACTCCCGCGGCAGATCAGCGATCGAATCTGTGATACAGGCGATTTTTGCTTCTGCCGGTCCGGCGAGCAGATTCTGCAGGACCATATCATCCGCTTTCTGTTCCAGAATCCGGCCATGGGCAGCCGCCAGACGGACCACTTCCCATGGTGAGTTGGTATGCAGATGAATGCGCGCCAGATCGTCGGTGGATGCCACCAGCAGACAATCTCCCAGGCTGGACAGGGTTGAACGAAGCCCGGCCTCATCCAACTGTTTGGTTTCGAGCAGGACTTCAGTACAATATCGGTAGGGGATATTGGCCGGATCGCTGACAGGGTGCAGGTCCGCGTCAATCCGGGGCAGAGCAGATGCCGGCATCCGGCTGGGCAGTTCAGTTCGCTTCCCCATCAATGCCTGGACAAAGCCTTCCATGAAATAGTAATAGCCAAGCGCTCCGGCATCAACCAGGTCGCGCGACTTCAGCTCATTCAGAGAATGGCGGGTTTCTTCCAGCGCGAACCGGATTTTGCCCAGGGCGGTTTCAAACAGGTCAAACGGGGACAGCGATTTCTGCAGTGACTCCCTGAACTCAACGGACCAGGCACGCATCAGAGTGATGATGGTGCCTTCCACGGCATGTTCCAGCGCGTTGAATGCTTTCTCATACGCTTCATGAAAACAGGCAGCCAGTTCTGGCAGGGTCAGGGCATCGCTGTCGCGACTGGCCTGATACAATCCGTTGAAGTACTGGGAAAAGATCGCGCCGGAATTTCCCCTGGCGCTGATCAGGGCAGAGCGGGCAATATCATGCAGGGTATCACGAACCGTCTCATGAACGGTCGCGTGCGTCAGGATATAGTTCATGGTATGGGCCAGATTGCTGCCGGTGTCATAATCAATGACAGGGTACACATTGATCCGGTTCAATTCCTCATGATTGTCCCGGATACTGGCTGCACCATGCAGAATGGCCTGGTAGATTCGTTCACTGGTGATCCGGTTCAACGATGCGGCTGCGATATCGGTCATGGGAGCCTCCCGCTGATCCAGGTTGTTACAAAACAGGTGGAGCTGGTGATCAATGTGCCCCAGGTCAGGTCGATGATGGTCATGGAGACCGGCCAGTCCCTGAGCGTAGCCAGATTGGTCAGGTCATAGGTCGCGTAGGTGACCAGTCCGAAAAAAGCACCGGCCGCCAGTGCGTAAAGCAGCGACTGCTTTTCCACCGCCGGGTTAATGACAAAAAAGACCATGGCAACGATGAAGAGAAGATAGAAAATGATGGCGGCCGGCAGATTGACCTTATCCGCCATCAAATGGCCGATTTTATCTTTATAGAGTTTCCTTGAAATGAACAGCAGCCAGACCAGGTCAATCAACGTAAAAACAACGAGCGCGATCAACGTGTGCTTGAGAAATGTCATCGGGTACCTTCTTTCTCTTCCTGCCAGGCAGCAAGGATGCCGCTGGCGATCACGATATTTGTCCGTTCTGTCTGTCAGATACCCGCGAACACGCTGTCAATCATGTTGTTCTGATGATAGGCTTATTCTAACTGAATTTGAATGGTTTGCCCACAGATCATCAATGAATGATTGGTTAATAATGAATGATCTGCCGATCAATTCATCATGAACCGGTCGACCGGTACCGGTGCAGTCCGAAACGCCAAAACGCGATGGCCGGAATTCCGAAGAGAAGACTGAGAAGCGGCATCAGCATGTAAAGCCGCGATGTTTCCAGTCCCAGCAGATAAAGCAGCGGATAATACTGGAAGAGTGCCAGTGGAATGACATAGGTGAGAAAACCGAGGACCGCTTTACCATACACGGCGAACGGATAGCGTCCGAACTCCCGACCGCCATCCGTCAGAATATTCATGAATTCCAGACCTTCAATCGTAAAAAATGAGATTGCGGCATAGACCAGGAAAAGGAAGAAAAAGACAAAACTGCCGCAGATGATCATCAGGCATAATGTGACCACGCGGTCCCAGGTCCAAAGGATCCCGCTGGCCGGGATCGCATAGATGAAAACAACGAGCGCCTGCAGCAGCCGGCCGATCCGGCTGAATTCAACCTGTGAGGCCAGTACCTGGAAAACGGCTGAACGCGGCCGGACAAGGACACGGTCGAACATGCCGTTGCCGATGAGCTGCGGGAAGACATCAAAACCGCGGCCGAAGCACTCCGCCAGGGAAAAAGACAACAAAACGACTGCATGGCAGAGCAGGACCTGCGGAAACGTGAATCCGTTGACTTCATTAAAGCGCAGGAACATGAACCAGACCCCGAGCAGGGCCGTAAACGACACAAGAAACTGGCTGACCGCGGTCAGGAAAAATGACGTCTTGTACTGCATCTGGCTTTTCAGGTGCATGGTGAAGAATTTCAGATACAGCCGCATGTCATCCTCCCTGGACCACAACATGACGCAGCGCCCGGCTCATCAGCCGGCGTCCGGCCAGAATCAGGATGGTCAGCCAGACAATCTGGAGCAGAATTCCGGTCAGTGCGTCATGACCCGCGATATGGCCGCTGTAGATGCGCAGCGGCATGTTCTGCATGGAAGCAAATGGCAGCCATTCGGCAATGGTTCGAAACGGCTGCGGGAAAAACGGCAGCGGTATGATCGCGCCCGCGAGAAAATCTGCCAGGACAGCCGCGATCAGCCGGGTACCGATCGGCGACAGGGTATAGAACGTTGTCACATAAACCAGCATTGAAAACGACACAATGACTCCGAGCCCCAGAAAAACCGCGATCAGGAACAGGAGGAACTGGGGCAGACTGGCCGGGAGCGACATGCGGAAAGGTTCAGGCAGAAGGAAGGCGACAAGCAGAATCGGCATGCAGCGCAGGACCGCTTTGGCCAGACGGTTGGCCGCGGCCTGGCAGAACCAGCGGCTGTACAGGTCGATCGGACGGGCCAGCTCATAGGCAATGCTGCCGCTCAACACAGCATTGAAAATTTCAGGTTCGAAAAACCAGTTCATGAACAACGCCAGAAATGCCTGCTGCATCCAGATATAGGAGACGGTCTGGGAGAGCGTCATGGGAAATGAAGATGGATCGACTCGATAAAACGCCTGAAACGCGAGGATTTCCATAAATCCCCAGGCAAATTGAGTCGCGATACCCGCCAGCGCGGCTGTGCGGTATTGCAGACTGTTGACGAAACGAATCTGGAAAATGGCCAGATACTTCTGCATGTCGCAACCCCGCCTTCAGATTTGATAAGAACGGTATAGTTCGGCCACCATGTCTTCAGCGCTGATATCAGAGACCGAAAGATCCTGTATCTCGGATTCCGCCGCCAGACGGGCGATGGCATCGGACACCGAGCAGATATCAGGATTCAGCTCAATGATGATGCGTCCTTCACGCTGCTCAATGAGCTGCATGCCGGAGCTGATGTCAGGTGCTTTGCCGATGTACTCAATCGTTAGCTTTTTACGGACTGACGCTCTCTTTTTCAGTTCCTGCAGACTGCCGTCGAGCAGAATCCGTCCCTTGCCGATCAACAGGATTCGTTCAGTCAGGGCTTCAATATCCTGCATATCATGCGTTGTCAGGATTACCGTTGTCCCATGTTCGGTATTCAGATTACGGATAAACTGGCGGACCGCGATTTTCGAGACCGCGTCCAGGCCGATGGTCGGTTCATCGAGAAAGAGAATCTTCGGCTGATGCAGCAGGGAGGCCGCGATTTCGCAGCGCATGCGCTGGCCAAGTGACAGGCTGCGGGTGGGTGTCATCAGGATATCAGCCAGTTCGAGCAGAGCGACCAGTTCGTCGAGTGTCTTGCGGTATTGCCGTTCGTCAACTTGATAGATATCGCGAATCAGGTCGAAACTGTCACAGACAGGAACATCCCACCACAGCTGACTGCGCTGGCCAAATACAACACCGATTTCACGGACATGGTCAATCCGGCTCTGCCAGGGAACCCGGCCGGCGATTTCGCAGATCCCGCTGTCAGGTGTCAGGATGCCGCACATCACCTTGATGGTCGTGCTTTTTCCGGCACCGTTTGGACCGATATAACCCACCATCTCACCGCGGTCAATTGAGAAACTGACATCCTGCAGCGCGTGAATGGTGTCTGTTTTTCTTGAGACGAGGGCCTTGACGGCCTGCCCGAAACCAGACTGCCGCCGTGCTACCCTGAAGGATTTATTGATATTTTCCAATCTGATCATAAGGAGATTCCTTCCGCGGCTGCAGTTGAAACACATCGGCGAATAGTAGAAAACACCTCTGTTACTATATACCCGGAGTATGGTTGAATCAAGCAAGGATGGTTGAAATGGCAGGGTTTATCGATCAGAACATTGATTTTTCATGATAAAAAACTATAATAGCCCTATTATAGAAACGATCAGCTGCCGATGAACAGCACGAAGGAGAACGATCATGTCTGACTCGGAACATCAGCCCCATGAAAAACTGGAGATCATTGACGAAGTCTTAAACAAGCCGGATCCGGTCCAGATCAGTGATGCCGCGAAGGCCGCGGAAGAAAAAATGTACAGTCGGAATTTTACGCGCTTCGGGCTCGACATGAATGTGTTTGTCTCTCTGACAGTCGCTGTGCTGGTCTTATCCTTTGTCGTGTTCACGCTGATCGCGCCTGAGACAGCTGCGAATTTTTTCGCTGGAATTAATACCGGTATCAATGAGAACTTCAACTGGCTCTACGTGCTGACAATCAACGCGGCGTTTTTCTTTCTGATCGTCGTTGGGCTTTCAAAACTGGGCCGTATCCGCCTCGGAGGCTATACCGCCCGCCCGGAGTACAGCAATCTCGCCTGGTATGCCATGATGTTCAGTGCCGGCATCGGCATCGGTATTTTCTTTTACGGTGTGGCGGAGCCGATCTACCATCTGAATATCCCGGAAGGACTTCGTTCCGGATCGGTCTATGATAATTTCAAAATCATGTATCTGCATTGGGGCGGCCATGCCTGGGCAACTTATGGTCTGGTCGCGATCGGCTTGGGTTATTTTACCTATAACAAGGGACTGCCCTTCGCGCCGAGATCGCTGTTTTATCCGCTGATTAAAGAACGCATTTATGGCTTCCTTGGTGATCTGATTGATTCGATCGCCGTCCTTTCTGTTCTGTTTGGACTGGCGACATCACTGGGCCTTGGCGCGCAGCAGATCAACTCAGGACTCAACTACCTGTTCGGTGTTCCGTTAAGTCCGGTTGTCCAGGTTATACTG
>RZZF01000231.1 GCA_009929975.1 Clostridia bacterium | reverse complement strand
GATCATTGTACTGGGCATCGGAATGGATGAACTGCCGGTCGGACATTTCACGGGAACCGGTATGCACGGCGGTTCGATTTATATCCGGACCCGCCATGAACTGATCGATCTTCCGGCACAGGTTACGGCGGCTGTCGCGACCGATGAACAAAAACAGGATATCCGGCCCTGGCTGTCGGATTTCGCCAGCCACTTCGGAGTTGATGCGGATACGCTGGCGGCTGATTACTTCTGGCGGCTCAGTCCCAATGCCGCCAATCCGTATCATCAGCTGTATACGGCAAACTAGACTGGATACAGCCGGGCGGCAGGCGGGCGGGGACGCAAATTCTCCCGCTGTGATCCCGGTCAAGGAGGTAATGAAGGTGAAAACGACAGCACATGAGGTTTGTCAGTTTATCAAGGAAAATGATGTCAAATTTATCCGTCTTGGGTTCTGTGATCTGTTCGGGACACAGAAAAACATTTCGATCATGGCGGATGCGCTGCCTGAGGCATTTGAACACGGCGTTTCCTTTGACGCGTCTGCGATCAGAGGGTTTCGTTCTGTCGCCCAGTCGGATCTGCTGTTGTTTCCTGATCCGTCAACACTCAGCATTCTGCCGTGGAGACCCGGTCCCGGCCGGGTTGTCCGTTTTTACTGCGATATCCGGAATCCTGACGGATCCCCTTATGAAGCGGACAGCCGATCGCTCTTGCAACACGTCGCGGAACGGTGTGAAGCTATGGGATATGTGTGCAAGATCGGGGCTGAGTGCGAGTTCTATCTGTTCAAGACGGATGATAATGGAGATCCCTCGGTCAATCCGCTTGACCAGGGTGGCTACTTCGATATCTCACCGCTTGACCAGGGTGAAAATATCCGCCGTGAGATCTGTCTCTGCCTGGAAGAAATGGGGTTGAGTCCGGAGAGCTCTCATCATGAACGCGGTCCCGGGCAAAATGAAATTGATTTCAAATATCGTGACGCGCTGACCAGCGCGGATCATCTGTTGACCTTCAAATCGGTGGTCAAGGCGATCGCGGCACGAAACGGCTTGTTCGCCTCGTTCATGCCCCGACCCCTGCCACGCGCCGCCGGCAGCGGCCTTCATGTCAACCTGTCGCTGGCACAAAACGGCCGTAATATCTTTACACCGGCCGCTGAAGGTCATTCCGCCGCCGCCGAACACTTCATTGCCGGTGTTCTTGCGCATGCACCCGAGATGACGCTGTTTCTCAATCCACTCAGCAACTCATATGAGCGGCTCGGGCGGTTTGAGGCCCCGCGATACGTCTCATGGTCTCATCAGAACCGCTCTCAGCTGGTCCGCATTCCGGCCGCGACGGGTGAGCGGACGCGAATGGAACTGCGCTCACCGGATCCTTCCGTCAATCCTTATCTGGCGTTTGCCTTGATTATCGCAGCCGGTTTGGCAGGCATTGAACAGCAGATGAAACTGCCGCCAGCGGTTGATGAAGATCTTTTTAAAGCCGATGCCGATATCACACGTTCTCTGACCGCCCTGCCGGGGACCCTATGCGAAGCCGTTACGCTGGCGCAGCACAGCCGTCTGGCCGCTTCCGTTCTCGGAGAGACGCTGCTGGCCCGGTATATCCGTTTTAAGAAAGATGAATGTGAGGCTTGGCGTCAGGCCGCTGATCAGGCTGCATTTGAGCGATCGCGCTATTTTACCGTGACATGATGACCTTGAGGGACACTGGTTGGACACTGTGAGCCGATAAAAAGAAAGGTGGTGATTTGGATGGAAAACGCGCTTGTGGTCGCTCTTTCTGAAAAGAGTCTGACATTTTTCAGCGAGATTCTGCTGTCAGCTTCAATCCATCCAATCGCCACCGTGAACAGTTGCGGCGAAGCGCGCCGGATGCTGCTGCAGCGCGATTTTGATCTGATTATCATTAATGCGCCGCTTCGCGATGAGACGGGGGAAAATCTGTCCCGCCATATCGCGGCCAAGGGCGTCAGTCAAGTTATTCTGGTGGTTCCGGCAGAACACTATGAAGCGATTTCCGCTCAGACGGAAGAATTCGGTGTGCTGACGGTCGCCCGCTCGCTGAATCGATCGTTGTTCTGGTCAGCGCTTAAACTGGCGAAATCAGCGGGATCACGACTGAAGCGCATGCAAGAGGAAAACAGTCGGCTGGTCCAGAAGATCGAGGATATCCGATTGATTGACCGGGCTAAATATTGCCTCATTTCCTATCTCAGCCTGAGTGAACAGGAGGCCCACCGATTCATTGAGAAGCAAGCGATGGATCTGCGTACGACGAAACGGGCGATTGCGGAAGGAATATTGAAAACATATGAGAACTGAGCACAAACTTCATGAAGAATGCGGCGTCTTCGGCACCGCGACCACCAGGGAAGATGCCGCGGGCATCACCTATAACGGATTGCTCTCGCTTCAGCACCGCGGTCAGGAAGGTGCGGGGATCGCAGTGGTCGCCGGCAGCCGGATTCTCTGCCATAAAAATACCGGTCTGGTCAGCGAAGTCTTTTCCGGAAACGCGTTGGCCGCGTTGTCCGGGAGCCGGATCGCGGTTGGTCATACCCGCTATTCAACCACTGGTGGCAATACGATCGAAAATGTCGGTCCGTTTGTGACTGAATTTCTCACCGGGCGCATCGCGACCGCGCACAATGGCAATATCACCAACGCGCGTCAGCTCAGAGAAATTCTCAAGATCTACGGGCTTCATTTTGAGGCGTCCAGCGACAGTGAGGTCATCTCCTCACTGATCGCCTATTGTGTGACACGTGAAGACGATACGCTGCGCGGTGTGATCCGGGCCGGACGCCTGCTGCGCGGAGCGTTTTCTCTGGTCATTGTCACCAGTGATCAAAAACTGATCGCTCTGAGAGACCCCAACGGCTATCGTCCGTTGTGCATCGGCCGCGGTCCGTTGGGGCTGGCAGTCGCGTCGGAGAGCTGTGCGTTGGAGGCTTGCGGGTTCACTTTGGTTCGTGATGTTCAGCCGGGTGAACTGATCGTGATCGAAAATGAGCAGATCACGTATGAGAAGATTGTTCTTGGCGAAAAGGCCGTGGAAGCAGGGCTTTGCATATTTGAATATATCTACTTTGCCCGGCCGGACTCGATCATTGACGGGCTCAGTGTGTATCAGGCCCGCTACCGAATGGGCCAGATCCTGGCGGAAGAATATCCGGTTGAGGCCGATATCGTCTGCGGTGTTCCGGACTCAGGCCTTGAAGCGGCGATCGGCTACAGCGCGGCCAGCGGGATTCCATTAGCGCCGGCTTTTGTTAAAAACCGATACATCGGCCGCAGTTTCATCTATCCGACACAGGATCTGCGCGACAACGCGGTCCGTCTTAAGCTGAATCCCCTGGCGGCTGTCATCAAGGATCAACGGATTGTTC
>RZZF01000230.1 GCA_009929975.1 Clostridia bacterium | reverse complement strand
AAATCGGTTCTCTGTTCAACAAGACTGACAATTGGGCCTGTGTCACGTATCACAGGGCGAGACTGAAGATTCATGAAGAAATGAGGCGACAACCATGAACAATCAATGTGCGGTCATCAGAGATCTGATGCCCTTATATGCCGAATCAATGACCAGCGAAGCCTCCGTGGCGATGGTCGAGGAACATCTGGCCGGGTGTTCGTCATGCAAGGCTTTCCTGGCTGAGATCCGACAGGCAGACAGTCGTGCCATGGATACAGACATATCGGCATTACACCGGGTGAAGCAACATCTGCAGCGTAAAAAAAGGCTGACTGTCCTGGTCACCTTGATGCTGACATTGATCGTTATGATCATCGCGATCACCTATGTGACCGCACCGGACTATCTGCCATACAACCATGAGATTGTTTCGATCGAGGAACTTGAAGATGGTCGGGTCATGGTGGTTTTTGATGAGTCGGTTGCCGGTTATGATCTTTCCTTCGTTGCCAATGAACAAGACAACAGCAGAGAGTATTCGCTGACCGCTTGGAACACGACGTGGAACCGCTGGTTTCCCCGTCATGGATCCGATCAGATCACATGGCTGAATCCGGCCGGGGAGAAAGTGACAGCTGTTTATTATTATCAAACAAATGGTGAGCCGGATCGCATGATCTATCAGCGCGGTGCCATGGCTTCGGACGGAAGATTCACCTTGCCCCGGCTGGTGCTGAATGTCTATTTCATACTGGTGGTCGGATTTTTGGTCATCAGCGGCATTGCCTGGCTGATTTTCAGACATAAACCGGCGATCGCCAATGTCCTGTCAAAAATCACCTTTCTGCCGATCGCCTACATTGCCGGCCACTTTATAGTGACAGGATTCAACGCGACAACCTATCATGCTTCCCGGGACTTTCTCGCGATCCTGCTGGTGATGATTCCGTTCTATATCGTATTGATCGCGGTTGAGAAACTGGTCAGAGCAAGAAAAAAGCAAACATCGTAAAGTGAGTCATTGTATCACAAATGAAGAGGCGTTCAGATGTGGATTTCTGGATGCCTTTTTTACATCCGTCCACCGCGATTCGGATCAATCACAGCACATTCAGGACGATTCGGTTATAATTCATTTATATACGGCAAGACACACATCATCATGCAGTGATCATATACCTTGGCTAATGAAGACAGCTGCCGATCTGAAGGAGAAATGAAATGTACGAAATAAAGACCAGAGAGACGGATCAGGATGTCCGCCAGTTCATTGAGACGATCGACAATGAGAAAAAACGATCAGACGCAATCAAACTGCTTGAGATTTTTTCGGAGACGACTGGTCTTCCCGCGAAAATGTGGGGCAGCAGCCTGATCGGTTTTGGCTCCTATCACTACCGCTATGCTTCCGGTCATGAAGGCGACGCCATGATCACTGGGTTTTCACCGCGAAAAGCGAACTTCAGTCTGTATCTTTCAACCAGTCAGGAAGACCGCACGTCATATCTAGCCCGGCTGGGAAAACATCGCGCCGGCAAAGGCTGCGTTTACATCAATCGGCTGGCGGACATCAATGAAGACGTCCTCAGGGAAATGATTCAGTGTAATCTGGACTATATTCGTGCGATGTATCCGCAGAGGAAGGTATGATCATTGCGACAGGACATCATAACCATCATCAAACAGTCGTTGACATCGATTGATGCATTGTAAAAAGGATTGCGCGTCATGCAGAATATAATCTGTGAACCATTAACAGTCAGATCCATTCTGACAACCCTGCCGGATGACATGCAGGCCGTTTTACATGGCCAGGCCTTCAAGACCGATACGGTCGGCTGTTCAGGCGCTCATATTTTTCTCTTCGATCATGATCTGGTGCTGAAGGTGGAGCAGAAAACCGAAGTGTCCGATACAGAGATTGAGATGATCCGCTGGTTGAACGGTAAACTGCCGGTTCCGGAAATCAAGGGGTTTCATACGGATGGCCGCTATAATTATCTATTGATGACTCGAATTAACGGCCGCATGGCCTGTGATGAACCGTACATGATGGACGGCAGAATCATGGCCAGACGGCTGGCGCAGGGGTTAAAGCGATTTTGGCAGGTTCCGCTTGACGGCTGCCCCCGTGTGATGGATCTGGAACACCAGTTGAGCCGGGCTTTGTGGCGGATAGAACAGCAGAAGATCCGGATCAGGCCAGAGACGCTTCAGGCAAACGGGTTTGCCAGTCTCAAGGCGCAGTATGACTACCTATATGATCACCGGCCGGAGGAGACGCTTGTCCTCAGCCATGGCGATTACTGCTTGGTGAATATTTTTCTGGAAAACGATGAGATCACGGGGTTCATTGATTTCGGCCGATGTGGAGTGGCCGGTCAATGGCGGGACATCACGATGTGTATGGGTTCTCTGCGCTATAATCTTAAGCTGTCTAGCCGGGAAAAATCGTTTGACGTTCTCAAACAGCTCTTTTTTGATGAATTGGGATTTGAAGCAGATGAGCAGACAATGCGATATTACCGGCTGCTGGATCAACTGCTGTAATCGATATACCACTGGTCGGTCTGATCCAGAAGGCCGCCGCATGAATCAGTTATCAGAGACTTCGGAGGAACAGCACGATGAGTCGAATACCACAGGAACAGGTGCGTATAATCTGCCAGGGCGCTTTGCAGTGCGTTAATGAGGATGAACTGCTGGCCAAACTGGAAAAGTCAGTTCGGGACAACAGTCCGCTGATCATTAAACTGGGTCTTGATCCTTCGGCCCCCGATATTCATATCGGCCATGCGGTTGTTTTGCGGAAAATCAAGCAGATGCAGGATCTGGGTCACCAGGTGGTGATTGTGATTGGTGATTTTACCGGCAGAATCGGCGATCCCACCGGTAAAACGAAAGGCCGCAATGCCCTTTCGAATGAGCAGGTCCAGGCGAACGCGCAAACTTACTGTGAACAGATTTTCAAAATTCTGGACAAAGATAAAACTTCGGTCCGATTCAACAGTGAATGGCTGTCAGCCCTGATGTTCGAGGATGTGATCAAATTGGCAGCGACAACCACGGTTGCTCGTATGCTGGAACGGGATGATTTTCAGAATCGTTATCAGAATAATATCGCGATCGGTATTCATGAATTTTTCTATCCTTTGATGCAGGCCTATGATTCCGTGGTCCTCAAGGCGGATATCGAACTGGGCGGCACAGATCAGACCTTCAATATTCTGATGGGCCGGACACTGCAGAAAAGCATGGGACAGGAGCAGCAGATCGCGTTATTCATGCCGATCCTCGAAGGGCTGGACGGCGTTGAGAAAATGAGTAAGAGTCTGGGAAATTATATCGGTATCAATGAACCGGCAGAAATCATGTTCAAGAAGGTGATGGAAGTTCCGGATGACCTGATC
>RZZF01000229.1 GCA_009929975.1 Clostridia bacterium | reverse complement strand
CCTTATAACCGACGATATGGCGATGCCGGCGCAGAAGTGTCAGCGTGATCTCCGGCGTCAGATCATAACCGGTCCGCTCGGGATAGTTATATAAGTAGATTGGTCCCCGAACCCTTTCAGCCACCTGATCATAGTACTGAATGATGCTTTCAGCCGATAGATTAATGTAATAAGGACCGACAATCATGACACCATCAGCACCAAGATCAAGGGCCTCATTTGAAAGGGTGACGGTATCGTCAATATTCATGCAGCCTGTCCCGATCAGGACTTTCGTCCGACCGGCGATCTCACCCAGGGCGAACCGGGTCAGCTCGCGCCTTTGTGCCATGGACAAGCCGAAAAACTCCCCTGCGCTGCCCAGAATGACCAGTCCGTCAAGCCCCGCCTCAATCAGACGATCATACAGGCGGCGGCAGCTGTCTCTGTCAATGCCGCCATTCTGATCAAACAACGTAACGACGGGGGTAAGATATTCTGCGTTCATGGTGTGTTCCTTTCTTTGTGAATCGATCGGTTCATCGGGCAAGCCAGCCGCCATCAACAGCCAAAGTAAAACCGTGGATATAGTCTGATGCCTTTGCTGCCAGAAAAATACTGGCTCCGACCAGATCGTCCGGGGTCCCCCAGCGGCCTGCCGGTATACGCGACAGGATATCGGCTGAGCGCTGAGTATCAACACGAATCGGTTCAGTCATGTGAGTGGCCATATAGCCTGGTGCGATCGCGTTCACGTTAATTTGATACGGTGCCCATTCATTGGCCATCGCCATGGTCATCCCCTTGACGGCATGCTTCGCCGCTGTATAGGCCGGTACGCGAATACCTCCCTGATACGAGAGCATTGACGCGATGTTGATAATCTTGCCCCCTCCACCTTGCCTGATGAACTGTTTCGCCACAGCCTGCGCGAGAAAATAAACCGACTTCGCGTCAACGCTGAGGACATCATCCCAGTCCGCTTCAGTCAGGTCAATGGCGTTTTCCCTTCGGGTAATCCCGGCATTATTCACGAGAATATCAATTCGGCCATATGCTGCCAGGCTCTCTCTGATGATCAGTTCAATCGGCTGGCAGCTCATCAGATCAGCCTGAACCGCCAGAAATGATCCGCCAACGGCTTCAACCAACTGACGGGTTTCAGCCATGCTGCTTCGGCTGACGCCGACAACGCGGGCTCCGGCTTCGGCATAACCCACACAGATTGCCTGACCAAGTCCGGTCGAAGCCCCAGTCACGATCGCAACGCGATTTCCAAGACTGAACAACTCATTCATTCCGGTTATCATTTTTCTACCGTCCTGTTTCCAACTGTCTGAATCATGAGATCATGATAGCAAAATGCGGCATCGCTGGCTATTCCGACCACAGGATGTTCTGCCGGATTAAACATAACACAATCGGCCTGTCACTGACCATGACAGACCGATCGAAAAGGACTCGTGACATTCTTCCCGCACCTTCAGACCAGATTTCGCTGATCATCCCAGCCCGGAAGGATGGCGTTATGCTCTTGTTATTCCTTGATTGACAGGATCAGTTCGATTTCAGCTGCGGTATTGCCGACCGGCAAATGGCGTGTTCCCATTACAGTCCGGGTATGTTTGCCGCGCTCACCAAAAACAGTGTGCAGAACATCGGAAAATCCATCGAATACCTTGTCCAGGTCGTGGAAGTCATCGTCGCAGGAAATCAATCCGAACGCACGATGGAACTGATCAATCCGGTCGAGATCACCGATTTCCTCACGAATCATCATCAGCTGGATGGTCGCGATATGCTGGCAGGCCAGATAGCCGTCTTCAAATGTCAGGTTCTCGCCGACTCGGCCCTGGCGGAACTCCGCGCAGCCGGATCCCGACGTAAAGAGCAGGTTGCCGACCCGACGGACACCAACAAGCGCACGGCCTTTGTAATCCATGTAATTGATATTAAGCTCGGCTGCTTTCTGATCAAGAAGTTGATTGATATTCATTCTACATCCTCCTTCTTTCATGGCCGGATCTTGATGATCGCGTCACAGATGACCGGCACATTATTGTTGAGATTGGTCGCGCCCATATCTGAACGGGCATGCATACCTCTTTCACCAAACATCTCGGTCATCAGGTCCGTAAACCCGTCGGCGACCTGGCCGAGTTCGGTAAACCCTTCAATGCCGTTGACCAGAGCCATGACTTTCAGAAAACAGTCGACACGATCCAGATCACCCAGGGCGTCTTTGATCACAGTCAGCATATTGATACCGACCAGCCGTGCGGCCCGATATCCTTCTTCCGTATTGTACTCCTTACCCAGACGTCCAACGAAAGCCGGTTTCCCGTCGGGACCGGTCGGTTCGATTCCGGTAATGAACAGCAAATCATCGTAGATCGAATAACGGACCGCTCCACGGCCACTCGCGATTTTGGTCGCGTCACCGAAGATTTCCAGACCAATGTCATTCAATCTTTTTTCTGCAATACTCATCGTAATCCTCCTTCTGTTTGTGAAAAATGCGTTGCGGCTTTGATAACATATCGAATCACTGTGTCGACTTCATCATCGACTAGGAGCAGCGGATTGATGAACAACCCGTTTTGACCATATTTCCCAATGACAATTCCCGGGTCACCTTCTCGGAGAGATTTCACCATGTCATCAGCGGAAAATGAACCGGTGATTTTCGCGTTGATATAGGGATAGGACTGACCGGTCGGACCGGGATACACGCGTTCGCAGGCAAACAGTCCGGTCGCGTCAAGTGAAGATCGGATATATTGTCCGCGCGATTCAATCACCGCGATTTTATTAGCGACCATGCCCGGTTTGAGATACTCCTCAAGCGCGGTAAAAAGTCCGACGATTTCTTCCCGACCGACCTTCTGTGACCGGGCAATCCCATGAGTCGGCGGACCGATCATGGCAACACCGTCAATGATCCATTTTTTGCCCAGAACGAGCCCGCTGCCCTGCGGCCCTCGCAAGCCTTTACCGCCGGAAAAACAAACTGCATCCGCACCGGCCTCGGTAAAACGCCAGAGATTGTCAATCGGCGGCAGCTGTGCCGCCGCGTCGACGATGAGCGGCAGATCATATTCTTTGGCTACTTTGACCGTATCTTCAAACGACACTGATGTGCTCCAGGCATGATACAGATCAAAAAAGAAAATCGCGGCGGTCTGATCCGTCACAGCCTCGCGCAGCTTATCCGCTTCACCCGGTCCGGCATCCACAAAGATCGTCTTGCCGCCGGCAATGTTGATCGCCCGGTTATAGCCGGTTCTCTGTTTTGTCATAATCAGGAATTCATTTTTCATGCCGGTCGTATCAGGCAGCTGCTTTTGACGGTCAAGGTCTTGTCCCGCCATGCAGATCGCCGCGCACATGGTCAAAGCAGCGCTTGCTCCTGCCGTGATATAGGCGGCTTCATTA
>RZZF01000228.1 GCA_009929975.1 Clostridia bacterium | reverse complement strand
ATATAATGCCATGGTAGCCTGACGGAATCGTCAGAACAATCTGCCTGGAGACGTATCGAAGTGGTCATAACGAGCTCGACTCGAAATCGAGTTGTCCGAGAGGGCACGTGGGTTCGAATCCCACCGTCTCCGCCACATATGATCTGAAAAGTCGGATATGAACGAAAAAGCGCTGTCGTGGCGCTTTTTTCGTTATTCAGGCAAGTGCAGATAACAATCTGAGATCATCAGAGACTGAACCCACTGCCGGTGTCAACAACCAATCGTTGGCCGATGGATTTGAATTATCTGTCAATTTCTGTCATATTGATCGTGTCAGATGGTGTTTTTCAATTGAAGGGAGTGATCGATATGAAGCGCGCCCTGACTTTGCTGGTATCCGTCCTGATGCTGATGGCCCTGACAACCGCCTGCGGTGTCAAAGATCGGATTGAGCAGGACGCCGGAGAGGCACTCGGGGAAAAACTGCTGGAAAAAGCGGCAGGTGATGATGTTGATATTGATCTGGATGATGACAGTTTGGTCATAGAAGGAGACGACGGAGAAAGAATGGTCATTGGCAGCGGCCAATGGCCTGAATCAGACCTGGCCCGTTTGATTCCCGAATACAAATCCGGTGAAATCACAAGTGTCATGGAAATGCAAAATTCGCTTCAGGTTGTGATCAGTGGATCCGACGCTGACTATTTCGCTGATTATCTTGATTCAGTTAAATTGAAATTCAATGAAGATCCCTACGAGACGACATCGAGTGACGGGACCACCTACACAGCCTCTGATGGCAAAAACCATTCCATCATGATTTTCTATGATAATAAGGATTGTATCATCTCAATCAGTCAGGACGACGACTGATTCATTTTGCTGGGCATGTCGGACAACGGGACAGAAACCGCGTTCGTTTGGTTTCTGTCCCGTTTTGTGATACAAGTAAGACAGGTACCAGCTTATGAAAGGCAATCACCTGTCATGACACTCGATACATTAATCCTTGTTCATTATGATCATCCGAACTGTACACCCATGTGCAACATTGTCCGGTTGCCGGAGAAAGAAGCGTTTGCTCTGGCACGACAGCTGGCCGGGCAGAATAAGGGCGCAGCCGCGTTTCACCGGTTCGCTGATTTCCAAAACTACTACCCGCTGCGGATGAGAGCCGATCAACTCATGCGTCAGGCGTTCATTTCGCTGGGGGGACACCCTGTCGCGGAGCATCCTCTTTCATTTGTTCTTCAAGGCAGTGACTATCTTGTGCGTTGGTTTGATAAGGGCCCTGCAACCGTTATACCAATGAATCGTATTCCTGACGAAGCGATCAGCTTCACTTATGGTGACAGCTGTTCCACACTGCTGAAAAACGGAAGGATTGAACTGGTGACCAAAGCGATGCTGCTGCGGCATATCCAATCATATCACGGCGATATCGGTGCCTTCATGCAGGCGATCACCAATCAATACCATTACATCGAGGTTCAGATCTGGAATGACGTGTACTGTCAGCCTGATCAGAAGTCGGACGATACAGCACGGAGATCAGAAACATGAATATAGATCAGCTCAGGCAGCAATGGGAATCAGAAGAAAACCAGACATTCCGCGGCTGGGATTTTTCTTGTCTTGACGGCCGCTGGCACAGCGAAGCGCTTCCTTGGGATTATCGCGCCCTGATTCAGTCAAAACTGAATCAAACAGATCGCCTGCTGGATATGGGAACCGGCGGCGGTGAATTTCTTTTGTCGCTGAAACATCCATGCCATTTGACGGCGGTGACTGAAGCCTATCCTCCCAATATTGACATGTGCCAAACGACACTGGCCCCCCTCGGAATCGATGTCCAGCCCACAAGCGATGACCAGCCACTTCCCTTTCCGGATGATTCGTTTGACTGCGTCATCAATCGACACGAATCCTATGATCCTGAAGAAGTCCGCCGTGTTTTGAAAAATGACGGTTATTTTATCACGCAGCAGGTCGGCGGTTTGAATAACCGGGATTTATCGCGACGGGTAATCCGGGATTTCAAACCTGAGTTTCCCGCTTTCATGCTGAAAAATGAAACGGCCGCGCTGCGGGCGGCGGGATTTGAAATATTGTTTGAACAGGAAGCCTTTCCACCCGTCCAGTTCTTTGATGTCGGAGCCTTTGTTTACTTCGCGAAAATCATCGAATGGGAGTTTCCCGGTTTTTCGGTCGAAAAAGCCTGGAATGAGCTGCTTGTGATGCAGCAGGAGATCGAACGACATGGGAAGATTCAAGGAACTGAACACCGTTTCGTGATCATGGCCAGAAACAGAAAATCGCAAGCCTGACGCTGGATTTGACCATTGACCTACACAAGGCATCCTTGACTGATGGTATAATACGGCTAACGTGTCCCACCGCCATGAACCGGAGGTTTTCTTCATGCACCAGGCATACCGCCATCTGATCATTTATCGCGATATCGCTGCCGACAGCATTCTCGCCAGATTATCGGAGGTCACAGCCGCGTTCTCAGACGGCAGGCAGGACGACCTGGTTCCAGCTATTTACAGCGCGATCCATCGCCTGCTCGATCTGGCCACCCGGTACGGGTTCAATCGCAATCTGTGGCAGGACTATCTTGCCTATCTGCTGGCGACAACCGAGACACCATTCAGCCTGGCCTGTGAGAAGCGCGGGGCACGCGACGGGAGTGTCAACCATCTGGCCATGCATGACTTCCACCTGTTCCGGGAAATGTTCCACTATGATTTCTCACCGATGGAGCAGGCATTGAACATTGACTGTTTCTCTCAGATCACCCACTATCAGGCACTTGGCAAGGACTCGACACACTATAACCGCAGTGTCAGTGAAAAGGTTCGCGCACTAAGCGACCAGCTTGCGGCCGCAGCCTCTGATCAGGCCTATTTTGAGATTATTACGGATTTCTATCGCGACCATGGTGTCGGGCTGCTTGGTCTGAATCGTGCCTTCCGTCTGGTCCGGCATGATCAACAGGTCAGTCTTGAACCCGTGACCAATCCTTCCTCGGTCCGTTTGAACGATCTGATCGGGATCACATCGCAGAAACAGCGCCTGTGTGATAACACTGAAGCATTCCTGCAGGGCCGGCCAGCCAATAATCTTTTGCTGCACGGTGACAGTGGAACCGGAAAATCATCCTGCATCAAAGCCATTCTCAATGAATATGCCGATCGGGGACTTCGCATCATTGAAGTCTATCGGCATCAATTTCCTGATCGAAGCGTCAAAGGTGCTTCAAAAGATCGCCCCGCAGGCCGACATCGAAATTATCGAGGAACATTTCCGCGAGAAAAAAGACGTCTCCGGAACGGCGCTCCGAATCGCGCACGATCTCGGGCTTGACAAGCAAAAACACGTAAACTCGATCCGGGTCGGCGGAATTGTCGGCAGGCACGAGGTCGTCTTCGGTCTGCCGAACCAGACGATCCGGCTGGTGCACGAGAGCATC
>RZZF01000227.1 GCA_009929975.1 Clostridia bacterium | reverse complement strand
CATCTCGCACGCACAACTGCCGGAACGTGTCCATGTTCACCGTGTCGGAAACGAATCGCACGGCCCCGTCGGTCAGCGTGACATGGATTCCGCCCGGATGGAAGGAATTGAGCACGTAGTTGACCTCGTACTCGCTGCTGCAACTGCCGGGCGCCCCGCTCAGCCAGTAGGCGTTGGGCGCATGGCGTTCGGTCGTCAAGCCGCCGGTATAGCCGCTGCTGTTGTCCAGAATCGTCGCGGTCAAAAGGCCGATCAGGACGCTGCCGACCGCGTTCATTCCGTCACGCAGCGACATCCAGCGGCCGCGGATACGGATCGGAATCAGGTCGGCCATCCAAGGTGTAAAGGAGACATTGATGAATGAACCACTGGCAGCGGAAATACCGATCAGGAAAATGACCGACCAGAGTCTGACGGCATCAGGACTCATCGGCAGCAGCCAGGGAACCAGGCCGACGAGCAGCCAGAGCGCGCGCGAAACAACACCATAGGTCATCATGTAGCGTTTCCGCTTCTGGGTCCGGCTGACGAGAATCGCCGCCGGAATCTGCATGAGAGACGCCGCCAGCGGTATGCCGGTCAGAACACCGAAGGTGAAATCGTTGGACCCGAGAATTTCAGCATAACCGGTCAGGGCGCTGCCATTGGTAATGACACCGAACAGGTTGCCGAAAATATTCCCCATGACCATCATGACGATACTGCGCCTGATCTCCGGCAGCAGCTGCGCTTCGTCAAAGATAACCTGAAACGGTGAACGGAAACGGTATTTGAGTCTTAACGCCTTCATAGATACCTCAGGCTGAAACATCAGCGCTTTCACTTCTCTCAATGTAGGCGAATCCATTGAATTGAACAATGTCAAAAAGCGACTTGAATTGTCATCTGGCGACTTGTCGGACGGCTGCTGATCACGTAAGATGAGGGTATTGATCAACAGAGAGGATGAGGTATGACGGACCCGCTGAACGCTCCACTCTGGCCGGATGTCAGACCGGTCATTCACCGCCGGTCGTCAGATGACGCAATACTGAAAACGCGGTTTGAAAACAGCTGGCTGATCGTCTATGTCCATCAGGGCGGGTTCACACTGCACACGTCAGCTTCTGCCCTTAACCTGATGGTCGGAAGTTGTCTGCTGCTGCGCCACCCTCATACGGAACAGGTCCGGCTGACTGCCCAACCGGATGAATCATCGTATGATGTCTTTTGGTTTCATCTGCCATCGGACCAGATCCAGGTGGTACACCCGGACGATCCTGATACATCATCTCTCCTGCTGCGTTGGCCGGGAGTCCCGTCTGACAAGCAGACCGCTGAAATCCAGCTTACACTGCCGCGCCAGCATATCATCCACTCCCCGGTGCTGCGCTATCAGATGGCTCAGTTTCTAAACGACGCTGTTGCCTGGTCCTCCGCCCATGATGTATACAGCCAACTGCTGGCTTCTCTGGCCGTGCTTGAAGTCCTCGTCAGACTATCCTCTGATTTCAATCAGACCGTCAATCCGCGACCGCTTCCGGTTCAGAGTCCACGCGTCAGTGAGGCCCGTGTCCAACAGACGATCACCTTTCTCCATGAAAATTTCCATCGTAAAATCAGCGGTGATGAACTGGCCCGCCACATCGGGGTTCATTTTGACTATCTCAATCGCCAGTTCAGACGTTATACCGGACAGACTATTTTCGTTTATCTCAATCATCTCCGTATACAGCAGGCCTGCCATCTTTTGCAAGGGAATACGAATGACCTGCATGAGATCGCGACGTGTTCGGGGTTCAGTGATGAATACCGGTTCAGTAAAGTCTTCAAGCAATACATCGGAATGACACCGCGACGCTATCAACAGATGTTATCTGATCAATAAAACCCTGTGGTATGATAGTGGCGATATTGATCGTGACCAGCCACGGCTGGCCGGACCTTTTTCGTCCGGTACGGAGGAGACCAGATGCCCAGACAAGCACAACAATCGGATTCAGATCCACGACAGCCAGGGGCTGTTATTTCCCTGAGGATCGAGGATATCAACCATGAAGGCCAGGGCATCGGGCACAGCGATGGTCTGACCGTTTTTGTTGAACAGACGGTTCCCGGTGATCGGGTTGAAGCGGTGATCGAACGACGCCATCCGCGCTATGCCACGGCGCGGCTCAGCCGCTTGCTTGAGCCGTCCGGGCAGCGGATTGAACCGGATTGCCCGGTCGCGGCTGAGTGTGGCGGCTGCACGATGCAGGCGGTGCGTTATGATGCCCAGCTGCAGTACAAGCAGCAGCAGGTAGAAAACGCGTTGAACCGTATTGGTCATTTATCACTTGCGAAGGGCATCCTGCAGCCCATTGCCGGTATGGAAGATCCCTGGCATTACCGCAGCAAGGCGCAGTTTCCAGTTGCCGGCAGCTGGGAACATCCACAGATCGGTTTTTATGCCAGCCGCAGCCATGAAGTGGTTGATTCGACGGTCTGTCGGATTCAGTATCCTGTGGTTGACGCGATCCGGGAAACTGTCCGGCACCATATACGGACCTGGCGGATTGATCCCTACAGGGAACTGGATGGCCAGGGACTATTCCGCCATCTCATCGTCCGTCTCGGATATGCCACCGGTGACATCATGGTGATTTTCGTCCTCACCGGTGATGGATTGCCGGGACAACATGAACTGGTTGAGTCACTGCGGCAATGCGTTGAGCATTCACCAACACCTGAGCTGCCCCCCCTGCATCTTCGCAGTGTCTGGATCAACACCAACCGCAAGAAAACCAATGTGATCATGGGACCGGACAGCCAACTCATTGACGGTGATCCCTGGATTGAAGAAGAGATCCTGGGTGTACGCAGTCGAATTTCACCACAGGCCTTCTTCCAGGTCAATCCGCGGCAGACCACCGTGCTTTATCAGACCGTCATGGACATGGCAGATCTGCACGGGAATGAACAGATCCTTGACCTGTACTGCGGAACCGGTTCGATCACACTGCAGCTGGCCCGCGAGGCTGGCTGGGTCCTGGGCATTGAGAGCCATCCTGCGGCCATAGCGGATGCCCGGATCAATGCTGAACTGAACGGTATGACCCATATCGAGTTCACTGCCGGGCGGACAGAAGATATGCTGCCGGCCTGGTTGGAGCAGGGCGTATCGATTGATCTGGTGGTGCTCGATCCGCCGCGTAAGGGCTGCGAACCGGCTGTCATCGATGCGCTGATCAAATTGCAGGCTCCTCGCATCATCTATGTCTCCTGTAATCCGGCAACACTGGCCCGGGATCTGGCCCTGCTGCATCATGATGGTTATCAGGTCCAGCGGGTACAGCCGGTCGACATGTTCCCCTGGACCGGGCACGTTGAGACGGTGGTATTGATGTCGAGAAACGAAGCTGGAAAGGCCTGATACGAGGGAATTTGCGGGATTGAGTGAAAATTGGAGTAACAGCATCATCACGAATTAGGCCATGTAAGTGTAC
>RZZF01000010.1 GCA_009929975.1 Clostridia bacterium | reverse complement strand
CGGCGGTTCTTCTGAAAGAAATCGGCATTCTTGTACTTCATCAAATCCGTAAACATGGTTCCCTGTCTTAAATGATGGCCATACAGGATCTGATGCCGGTCCTTTCCGTCCAGTGTCATGCGATAGTCCATGAAGACGGTACCCGCTTTATCCTCTTCCCCATAAAGATCATGATCAAGATACCACTTATTGTCATCACCCTGGACCACCGGATAGTCGATCATGGTTCCGGGAATGATGATCCAGCCGATCACATCGTCGTTGATCTCAAGAAGTTCCCGGAACTGCGGCTGAATCTCCGTCGGTTCAGATTCACCCGCTGTTGGCCACACGGCCGTCGTCGGACGCGCTGTAGGCGCGGCCGGTACCGTGGATGTCACAGATGCCGTCGGATGAGGCTGCTGCAGTGACGACGGGGTCTGATAGATCGCCTGAAGGTCACGCTGCATCGCCAGCGACTGCCTGCTCTCGATCCACGGGCGCGCGATGATAAAAACCGCCGCACTCAACAGCAGAATGATCAACATCAGCATCAGGTATCTGAACTGTTTTGATCTCACAGGGCCTCCATCAGAAAAAAGGAGTGAACCAGCTGATTCACTCCCATGGTCAAGCGAATGAACTCTTCACTTGACAGTATAAACGATATGATCTGTTTTTAGTATCCGGTCTGACCGCGGCGGGTCTTCCACATGACCCAGAGTGGTCCGGCAAGACAAATGGACGAATAAGCACCACTGATCAGGCCGATCATCATGGGCAGCGCGAACTGGCGGATGCTGCTGATATCATACAGTATCGCAAAGACATAGACGACTCCGATCGCGACACTCGTTGTGACCGATGTCAGGATGGAGCGGCGCAAAGACTGGCGGATGGAAAGGTCCACCAGATCCTGCAAAGACATTTTGCCCCGGTACAGCCGCCGGTTTTCACGAATCCGGTCATAGATGACAATCGTATCGTAAACGGAGTAGCCCAGGATCGTCAGCACAACGGCAATCAGTGATTCATTGAGCGGCTGACGCAGCAGAATGAAAACCGAAAATACGATGGCCAGGTCATGAAACAAGGCAACCAATGCCATGATCCCCGCGGACGGACCGGACATGCTGCGGAAACTGAACCAGACAAAGCCGATGATCAGCACCATGGCCAGTAAAACGGCCCATGCCATGTTGATCAGGGCTTCACGTCCGATGAATGGATCAACCAGGGTGGCATTCTCCAGATCGATGCCATTTTCCGGAAACGCTTGATTCAGGGCACTTTCTATGGCTGCCAGATCCTCCGGCAGTAATGCCTGATTACCGGAAACACTGATGACGAGATTCGTTGTTTCATCACCAAGCTGACGACTGGACTGCCCGGTGACAGAAAGATCAATCGCATCGGATACAACCGACTCCGCTGTTTTCAGGTCAATATCACCTGTATAGGAATACGTCAAAAGGCTGCCGCCCTTGAACTGGATATCCAGATCAATGCCGAAGAAAATGGCTGCCAGCGCACCGGCGATGATCAAGGCCAGAGAAATCGCGAAAAAGACTTTGCGATGCTTGTAAAAACTAAACATTGCTGACCGCCTTTCTCTGTCCATACAGCCGTGTCGACTGTAGCTTCCTGAACTGACTGAGTGATCCAAGCATCAGGCGGAACAGAACGACACCGGTCAACAGATTGAGAATGACACCAGTCAGCAAAGAATAGCCAAAAGACAGCATCTGGCCGGATCCGAAGGTCATCAGGATGATGGCTGCGATCGCGACGGTGATATTGCCATCAAGCACGGAGGTAAAGGCACGGCTGAAGCCATTTTTGAGAGCGGTTGTCAGCGCGGCGCCCTGGTTCAGTTCTTCCCTGATGCGCTCTGAGATGATGATATTGGCGTCAACACCCATGCCGACCGAAAGGATGATACCGGCAATACCCTGCAGTGTCAGGGTCTGCTGCGGAATTGAGACAGCCAGCAGTATCCCGACAATCTGGCCGGTTATCGCGATACAGGCGACTGCACCGGGCAGGCGATAGACTACAATCAGCATGAGGCAGATCAGTATCATGGCGAGCAGGCCGGCGCGCACCATGACATCAAGCGCACCGCGTCCCATTGTCGGGCTGATTGAGCTGCTGCTGATCGCCTCAAGCGCGAACGGCAACGCACCGGCGTTGATTTTTTCAGCCAGGGCGATCGCTTCCTCAGAGGTTCCCATGTTGTCGATGATCGCCGATCCGCCGGTAATCGCCGACCTTACCGTCGGAGCGGATATGACAGTCTCATCCATGTTGATCGAGATCGGCTGGCCGATCAGGCGGCTGGTCGCCTCGGCAAATTTCTCCGCGCCTTCCGGAGTCAGTTCAAGAAGAACAATCGGCTCCGCGGTATTCGGATCAAACGCGGCCTGGCTTTCCTTGACATCGGTTCCTTCAAGCACAACCGTACCCTCCGGATCGGTAAATGTCAGCCGGGCCATTTCTCCGAGTTCCTGCAGAGCCACTTCCGGATTAAAGTCCGCTTCATCTGACCGCCAGGGAAAGCGAACGAGAATTCTGCCGTTATTCTTGTCAACGGTTATTTCCCGGTCCAGAATCTGCAGATTGTCCATTCTCAATTCCAAAACACTGCGAGCCGCGTTGATCTCAGCATCACTGGGAACTCCCTCATAATCACGAGCGGCAAAAACCGCTTCAACACCACCGCGGATATCTATACCAAAACGGATATCCCTGACACCGTGAAGTCTCACCGAATCAGTCTGGCCCGGAACCGGGATCGTCGCCCCAAAGAGACTTAGCAGCACACCAATCAGGATGACTGCGACGACGACAAAAAATGTCGCCGGTCTGGATTTGAGGCCCGATCTGGAAAAAGATCGTTTAGCCATAGTCCTGTTGCACGTCCTTTCTTCTGTTCGTCTGTCCGGTGAATGTCGCAGCGCAACAGGTACCAGTCACAGACAAATATACATTATAGGCATTTAGGCGGTAATCCTCAAGTGTCAAGATTTTCTTTGCTTATCTGAGTGTTTTTGACAGCCCCTGAGGCAAAAAACAGCCCCCTGTTCTGAACCATGATCCGGTTGAACAGCGGGCTGGCTGTTGATGTTGCTGCCGTCAGATCATCCGCCGATACGACGGACCGTGATCAGCTTGGCACCCCAGTTCAAAATGGAGCTGACACTGGCGACAATGACTTTTCGTTTGGACGATGACGCATGGATCATCTTATCACCGCCGATATAAAGCGCGACATGGCTGGGAATCAACTGACCATCACCACTGCGGCGGGCATCCATGACAAGGATATCACCGGGCCGGGCATTACTGTACGATACGCCTGTACCGATGCGCGGATAATCGCGGCTTGAACGGGAAATACTGATGCCGGCCTGACGGTAGACCCAACTGGTAAATCCTGAGCAATCCATACCGCTCAGGCTTGAGCTGCCCCAGACATAAGGTGTACCCAGCGCCTGATAAGCGATATCGACAATACGGCTGCCGCTTGGATTGGCAGGCGCGTTGCCGGAACTGTAATCGCGGGACGATGAGGAGGATGATGAACGGGAGACAGGCACCGGACCTTGTTCGGTCAGGTACTTGGACGCGACAAAGCCTGTTTTACCATCTGCGGTCTTGACTTTCGACCAGCCGTCAGCGACAGCAATCCGGGTCAGTTTCTGCAAATGGTCAAGTTTAGCGAGAACTTCGCTGTCTGTGCTCGCCTCAGCTCTGAGGTTCAACTGACTGGCATCAACATAACGAGTCTGTTCAACAGGCCGGAACACCAGTTCACGGGTCACATATTCAGAGGATATGAAACCAACCTGGTCATCTGATTTGACCTGAATCCATTCCTTATTACTCTCGGATATGCAGATAATTTTGTCAGCGAGTTCGAGAACATCAAGGATTTCAGCGTCCGTATTCGGTTGTGCCCTGAAATTCAAAGCCGAGGTATTGACATACAGCGGATACTCATCCACGGTCAGCCAATAAAGTTCCGGCAGTTGGATTTCCACTTCACGAACTTCAATCTGCAGCGGTTCAGCCGGATTTTCCGTGGGTTTCTCGGCTGTCGAACCGTTTGTTGACGATGATTGCCGGGAAAAACTGCTGTCTACCACAGACATCATCTCAACGGGAGCCAGTTTATAAGCTGAAGGTCCCTTCGCTGACTCGGCCGCGGGTACCGCGGAGAGCATTGAGATGGTGGGTGGTTGACTGGAAATGGCTGGAAAAAACGCGAGTCCAAGGGGTTGACATAAAACGGGGATGGCAGCCACCAGTGAAACAGTCGTTGTGATGATCAGATGACGAAGCTGTTTCGGGCTTGGTTTTTTGCGGTTCAGCATGATTCCTCCAGAAGGCGGACGAAAAAAGAACGCCTATTTAAAAGCAATTATAAAGATCATGCCGCATCGCGTCAATGTGTTTGGAATAAATCTGAAACATCTTCGTAATAATGGCAGTTCTGGTTGTCTAAACTAACAAGTTCAGGTCATCAGACATGCAGGCGGCGTGCGACGGCCTCCCGCAGGGCATGCCGTCGAGCCAGAAGAACCAGGACCAGCGCGACCGCAATACATGGCAGCAGTACAAATAGCGACCAGCCCGGACGCAGTGCCTGTTCAAGATACGATCGGATCAGCAGATCAATTGCCAAAGACAGCAGGCCTGCGCTGATCATGATGAAAGCAGGCAGATAGAACAGCGAAAGTTTTCGGCGCTGAAAAACAATCGTGATGACTCCAGTCGGAATCGCCGTCAGCAGATAGACCGGCAGCGCAAGTGGCAAGAACCAGTCTCCGTTCAGCTGCAGATAACTGATCAGATACACATAAGCCAGGCCAGTCAACGCGAATGGCAGAAAGATACGCCGGAAAGATGGCCTGACCCAGAGAAACGGCGGGACCAGTCCGGTCCACAGGACGAGCAAGGCCCCGGTTGGATAGAGGCTCCAGTCAATCTGGCGGCTGACGGAAAAATCGATTGCCAGACACAGCAGCGCAGGGAAGATCAATATGATGCTGATCATGCCCGCCGTCAGACGTCGGTTTTTGCGCACAATGACAGGATCGTGCCGATCGGCATATGGTTTCTTCGCGTCAGCCTGATAAGGCTGCAGCGGATCAAGAACCGGAACACCACACAGTGGACAATACTTCTCTGACGGATCGAGCCGGACACCGCAATGAACACAGTAAGCCATTGTTGTTATTTCCTTTCAATCTGATTGCTCATGACCGTGACATCCAGACCGAGTTCGACCAGATGCTGGAAAAAAGCACGTTGGATATCAGTCTCCTGCATCGTCGATGTAAACGCGATCGTCAGGTTGTCATTCAAACTGATAACCGCACAGTTGACCGGATTGAGCCGGGATGGTCCCAGTTGAAACTCAAAATGGTCAATCTGACCGGATATTTCCTCCGGCATGGTCTGCGCCCCCAGGTTGGAGAGCGTTCCAGTAAAGCGGCTTTCGCCAACCAACGCGTAGACAATCCGCATGGCCAGCGTCTTCAGTTTGAGCGGAGCCAGGCGCAGAAGCCAGTTCTTTTCCGGTCTGACATTGGCCCCCATCATTGCGTTCAGGTACTTCTGGTTGATGGTATAACGCATGAAATAATGAACCAGAAGAAGTATTTCCTCAAACGAATAGTCGCCCAGCGCCGGCTCGATTCCCGGATTGGCATATAATGCGAAATTGCGCAGGGTGCGCGTCGGAAAATAGCGTCGGACATTGATCGGGACTGAAATGCGAACGGGGCGATCGATCTGGAAACCACCACGCTGCTGGATCCGGTAAAGCTGATACAGATAAACTGATGTCAGTAATTCGGTGATGCTGACCTGATGGCGTTTCGCGACTTCAGCGACCTGACCGGCCGAACAGATACCGGTGATCATACTTAGCTGATGCCCCGTCAGAATGGTGCCCTGCAGATGGAACGCAGCTGTCTCAGCGGGTCGGCGTGTGACCCTGAAATCGGAATAGCGCCGGTAGGCGTCCTCCATTTCTTCCGGTTGTGCGTCCGCGTTCAGGTCAAGTACGCCATGCCCAGGCCGATACTGGCTGCCACCGAGTGATAAGTAGGCAGCTGTCAGGGTTTTCAGAAAGACCAGTCCGCCGTAACCATCCGTCAAAGCATGGAAAAACTCAACCGCGATCCGTTTCTGTCCATAGCGTACGCGGAACAGGTAGCCTTTTTCATCACGAACCGACCAGTGCCGCATCGGATTGATGACATCCTCTTCAACCGTGACCGGCAGCTGGCAGGACTCGAGATAGTACCAGAACATCCCTTTGCGCAGACGGACCGCGAAGAACGGAAGCCGTTTCAGGGTATTACGCAGGGCAGCAAGCAGGCGGTCGGGCTCAATCTCCTGATGGAGGACAGCAGACAGGCGGAAAACCGATATATGGCGCGACCGCATGATGACCGGATAAATTTTGGCCGCGTTATCCAGCCGATACCAGCGGGCGATCGGGTGTCTGCGCCCGCCCCTGTCAGATGTTTTATTCCGTTCAGCCATTTGAAACAGCGCCTGCCTGTCCATGCCGACGCGCCGCGTGATTGACATTGTAGGGCTGACAATACTTTGCGCCCAGCCGCAGCGCTTCTTTCAGGCTGACCGCACTGGCAATGCCCTGTCCGGCAATATCAAGAGCCGTTCCGTGGTCAACGGACGTCCTGAGAAATGGCAGTCCGAGCGTTAATGCGATCGTCCGTTCGAAGTCGAGT
Source organism: Clostridia bacterium (assembly GCA_009929975.1). GTDB lineage: Bacteria > Bacillota > Clostridia > Saccharofermentanales > UBA5734 > SLHU01. The sequence goes on along the minus strand of RZZF01000010.1, from coordinate 9,375 downwards.
GTCTTGGTCGCGATATGGCCTTGATCATGATACAGTGACAAGACAGCGGCGTAGCGGCCCTGATGAGCCAGATGAAACACAGAATCAGCGCCGACCGGTCCGGTGACGGAAAGTCCTCTGGCCTGGCAGTCCCTGATGGCCGGCGCAATGGACGTCATCTCCTCATCACCAAACAGGCCATGCTCCCCGCTGTGTGGATTAAGGCCGGCGACCGCCAGTATCCCGTCAGGCAGTCCGAGAGCTTTCAGCGCGCTGAGGCTGGCATCGATCATGTTTGAGACACGCTCACGTGTCACCAGATCACAAGCCTGCCTCAGGCTGACATGCCGTGTCAGAAAAAAGACACGCAGTCCATTGGTCTCAAACAAAGTCAGAGGCTGGTCGGATCGGGTCAGTCCGGCCAGGATCTCCGTGTGGCCGATATAGGGAATGTCGGCCGCACGGAGGGACTCCTTATTGATCGGGGTAGTGACCATCGCGTCAGCGATTCCACGCCGGATCAGCTCAACCGCCTCAACGATATAGTCAAAAGCATATTGACCGGCACGCGCCTGAACTTGACCAATCTGCAGCGTATCCAGAGCATCATGACCCGAATCAGCCAGCAGAATCTGTCCCGGATTATCCGCTGCATTCGACAGATCTTCAGGCTGACGAATGATTTTGCATGTGATATCGAGGCCGGAAAAGCGCGCGGCGTCCTGCAAAACCGCCCGGTCTCCGGTAACTAGAGGCCGGCAGATCTGCCATACCTTCGGGTCAGACAGGGCTTTGACGACGATTTCCGGACCGATTCCGTTGGGATCACCCATGGGAATCACTAAAACAGGGCGTTGACGGCTCATTGCATGTCCTCCGCTGAAATCCAGTTCACAGAACACTCCGTGACCATTAATATCAATAGTTTAGCATATCAATCATGGAAAAAAATGACCTGGACCGGGAGACGACGATGATCTTTGCGCCCATCGCTTTCTTGAATGAGAATCTAAAGAGTGGCATGATAATGCTGAACAGGTCTATCCCTGTAATTTGCGCAGTGTTTGCGTCGATGATAAAGAAAGCAGGCTCACATGAATTACCTTTATGAACTCCATCTGCACACGGCCGAAACCAGTAAATGCGGGCAGTCTTCCGCCGCTGACATGATAAAAGCGCTGGCTGACAAAGGAATCAGCGGCACCGTGGTGACGGATCATTTTGTCAACGCCAATGCCAGGGTCGACCGTGACGCACCGTGGCATGAGCAGATCGACCAGATTCTGGAGGGCTACCGCCAGGCTGTGATCGCCGGGCAGACTTATGGCGTCCAGGTTTTTCTCGGCTGGGAATATTTCGCCGACTGGAAAGACTATGTCACCTTCGGTCCTGATGAGTCATTTCTCTATGAACATCCTGAGCTGGCCGCCCTGGACCCACTGTCATACAGCCGGCTGATCCATGAACACGGCGGATTCATCATCCATGCCCATCCTTACCGGGAAGCGTGGTATACGCCGGAAGAAAAATGGGGTGTGATTGTCCCCGGAGCCCATGACGCGATTGAAGTGTTCAATGGTGGAAACAGTGAGGAACGTTTTAATCAGAGTGCTTTTCAATATGCGGCAGACCGGCGGGAACTGATGACAGCCGGCAGCGACACCCACGCGGTTGAGACAACGGGCAGCGGCCTGATGGCCTTCCCCCGCCGGCTTGATTCCGTGCGGGACCTGATCTGTGCCTTGCGCGCGGATGAGGGGCAGCGTCTGATCCGGCCGGAGCTTCCATTGTCTGCCAACAGCCGCTGACGAGACACTGAATCGATCAGATCAGACACGCCGGCCGACAGGATAGATTCAATCAGGTAAACGAAACGGAGAAATCAGGATGCAACAACGTGAACTGGGAAAAACAGGACTTATGGTCAGCGAAGTCGGTCTAGGCTGTGAACACCTGCAGGGACTGCCAGCCGGACAGGTCAACGATGTCATCGCCTGCGCGCTTGATCAGGGTGTGAATATACTGGATATTTTCATGTCTGAACCCAATGTACGAAACCATATCGGAGCCGCGATCAAGTCCAGGCGGCAAAAGATCATCCTGCAGGCGCATATCGGCTCTATCTGGCAGAACGGCCAGTATGCCCGCAGCCGCGACCTGAACCAGTGCCGGACCTTCTTCGATGACTATCTGGCCCGGCTCGACACCGACTATCTCGATATCGGCATGCTGCATTTCTGTGACTCACTTGAGGATCTGGATCAACTGATCGATCATGGCATTCTGGACTACGCGCATGACCTGAAAAGAAACGGGCGCATCCGTGCCGTCGGGCTCAGTTCACATGACCCGCATACGGCAATGACCGCGGTAGAAACCGGCAAGATTGATGTCCTGATGTTCAGCCTGAATCCGGCTTTTGATATTCTGCCCGACGCAACCGGGATTGACGATCTTTTTAAGCACACGACCTTCCAGGGACGTGGCGGACAGGGAATTCATCCGGCCAGAGAAGCTCTGGTCCAGACCTGCGCGGCCATGGGGACCGGGGTGACCGTTATGAAAGGGTTTGCCGGCGGCATGCTCCTCAGTGATCAGGGATCACCGTTCGGCACGGCGCTCACACCCGTCCAGTGTATCAGCTACGCTCTGAGCCGTCCGGCAGTTGCCAGTGTCATGGCCGGATGCAGAACAACGGAGGAAGTTCTGGCTGCGACAGCCTGGCAGACAGCGTCGGCGGAGGAGAAGGATTTCGCGCTCGCTCTGAGCAGGACACCGGAATATTCGGTTGAAGGCAAGTGCATGTATTGCAACCACTGCCTGCCCTGCCCTGCCCATATCGATATCGCCCAGGTACTGAAATACCATGACCTGCTGCTGGCGACCGGCGGGGATCCCAACCGGTCAGCCACCATACAGGCTCATTACAGCGCACTTGAACATCATGCTTCCGACTGCATTCACTGTGGACAATGCGAAACCCGCTGCCCATTCTCAGTCGCGGTGATGGAAAAGATGAATCTGGCGGCTCACACCTTCAATATCTGATTGACGCGCTCATAGACTTCAAAGGCCGCACGCGAATTATGATAGGGGCATTTCCAGGGACTGACCAGGAACGGTGAGTTCTGTTCCGGCTTTGAGTCGCGTCCGGCGGCCAGCCATTCTCCTTCTTCATTATTGATGATGTAATCTTCAATATAGTCCCAGATAATCAGGGCCTGATCGAGAAACCAGCCGTCCTGACTGATCTGCCAGGCATTCAGTGAGCCCACGACAGCTTCAGCCTGTGCCCACCAGACTTTTTCCGGACCGACAATCGTCCCGTCCGGCAGACCCAGATCATAAATGCCGCCGATTTCAGGATCCATCGCCTCTCTGAGCACGGCCCCGGCCATTTCAACCGCGATCTCACGGCTGCGGCTGAGCCAGTGATCGGCCCGATCGCGGTCTTTGCTGACACGGTGATAGACTTCAGCCGCCTCGAAGAGCAGCCAGCTGCCTTCAATGTCATGGCCGAAAGAAAACTCACGGCTGACCGGTTTCATCTGCTGATCGAAGAAATAATTGAAATGATGCGTTTCTGAATTGTAGATAACCTCCGCGGTCAGACGAATCATGTTTTCCAGCGCTCTGAGAGCGTCATCGGTCTGCCGGATGCGGGCATAGGCGGTCAGCGGCTCGAGAATATGTAGATGTGTATTCATTGAGAGCTGGCCAGCCGGGGCGATCGCCAGCGCGGCTTTGGCGTCAGACTGGTCGGAACGGGCGATTTCAACGTAATGATCATCCTGGCGGCATTCCTGATCAATATAATGAAAGATCCGGTCCGCGTAATCAAAGGCTTCAGGACGGCCTGTCGCCCGCGCGTATTCAGAAAACGCATACAAGAGGAACCCTTGTCCATAGGTGACTTTACTGCGGACCGCCGGACTTCCGTCGGCATGGACCGCCCAGAAACCACCGCCGTTCTCATGGTCCCAGAACCAGGTTGTCAGATAGTCAAAAGCTCTCTCGGCGAATGGCAGATATTGCGGATCATCGAACACCCGGTTTGCAGCCGAAAAGGTCCAGAGCAGGCGGGCGTTCAGCACCAGATATTTATCAGCATCGTCGCGGATCGTACCGTCAGACGTCATTTCACCGATAAATCCGCCGTTTTTCTCATCCACAGTCCGGTCCATCCAAAACGGCAGAATGTTGTCCAATACATCCTCCTGCATGCGGAATCGCAGTTCTTCGAGTTGTTGTTTCATCGTGGCACCTCCAGAAATCCGGTTTGTAATTGATGACAAAATCGATTGCAGCCCATCGACACGCATGAGCGTATGACCGTCCTGATCTGCCAATATTCTATCACATCAGCAACGGGTCAGACTGATTCCTTTTTCTGCAAAACATAGATGGCGGCTTTCTTCCCGGAGACGAGAATGTGATAAGTCCGCAGCTGTTCGAATTGGAGGCTGAAGGTTTCTGCTGCCGCCAGAAATTCATCTTTACGCGCCGTCAGCAGGACCAGTCGTCCTCCTCTGCGCATGATCCGGCGAAATCCGTTCAACATCTGGCGGTAAAATTCATCCATCTGATTCATTGACTCATAATAGCCCCAGGGCGGGTCTGTGACGATCGTGCTGACAAAGCCATCCTCAAAGAAATCAGGCTGCAGCGCGTCCATCTGCTTGGTGATGATCTGGCGGCGGATGGCGGCTCCCCGATGGTTCTGACGAAATCCGCGGACCATCGCTTCATCGATGTCAGCAAAAAAAACTAACTGAGACGGGCCAAAATTGAGACGGGCCAGTGGAATTGTGCCATATCCGGCAAACGGATCAAGAAAAATATCATCTGGCCGCGGTTGAGACAGATGGCACATCATCAGCGCGATTTCCGGACGCAGGCTGCCGGCTGTCAGCTGGCGGCTGGTCGTTCGCCGTGTCAGTCGAAACAGATAATAGGCCGTGCCCTCTCTGCGGCGAAGCAGCCAGATTTCGTGATCCGGACGATGGGCGTCAGCTCTCAGATTGAGACCGGCTGTCTGGCTGACCGCCGCTTCCAGCCGGCGCATGGTATCGGGCCTGGCACTGACCAGGTGGTTTTCATCGGACAGGACGATTCTGAATGTCTGACCTTGCTTCAGGTGGCCACTTTGGGTCAAAGCGCTGATTTCCTTTGCTTCAATCGGCAGATGAGCGGCCAGTTCAGCCAACTCGTCCATACGATCCTGCGGCTGGCTGACCGGTGTCAGCGAACGCAGCAGCAGAAATGAGTTGCTGAAGAAATCAAGTCGCCTGATCTGATCAGGTGACGCTGTTGTGGAATAGACCAGAAGGCCGTCCATGAGGGTCGGTGAACCAGACAGTGTGACGGACTGCCGCAGCATCTCCTCCGCAACCTCCTGAAGCCCCGCAACACACATGGAGACATAGGTCAGTGTCTGACGTTTATCAGTCATGCAAACTCCTTTTGCCTGTCTTCTCTCTTGCGTTTCATGCTGGTCATCGGCCTTATTCTATCAGGTCGTGTCCCCCAGCAAAAGCCGGAAGCATCATTCAATGATAAAACACAACCAGTCAATCGTAAATTTCAACCACTGGGAGCCATCAGCCAATAAGATCCCTGCCGGGCAGATGAACCGCTTGGCAACTTCGTCACAGACAAAAGCACCTGAATCTGTCAGACTCATCGCATCATAACAATCAGGAGGCTGACATGGCACAACCTGTAACGATTCATCGGCAACCAGCTGATCAGACCCGACCGGTCTATTTTGCCTATATCTGGCATGGTTTTTTTCTGGCCCTGACCATGTCCATGCTCGACTTGAACACGGTGTTCCCGGCACTAATCGCTGAACTGAGCCGGTCACGTCTCTTATTCGGTGCTTTATATGCCATCATGCTGGGAGCACCGCTGCTGTTCAACCTGGTATTCAGCCATTATCTGCGGTCGAAGACCCGTAAAAAAGGATTTCTCCTATTCGGTATTTATCTGCGTTCCGCGGCTTTTTTGGGTATGGCAGTATCAACCCGCCTGTTTGGTGTTCAGAACCCTGCCATCGCTGTCGCGACATTTTTCCTTTGGGTATTTCTCTTCTCAATCAGTGCCGGATTTGCCGGGATCGCCTACGCGGATCTGCTCGGAAAGACGATGAGCGGGCCTTTGAGGACCCGTCTGTATGCGGTTAAGCAGTTTTTTGCCAGCCTGGCCGCCTTCGCCGGCGGACTGATTGTCACCGGACTCTTTCAGCCGGGCCGCTTCGGCTTTCCGGATCAGTATGTGATCAGCCTGCTGATCGGTTTTGCCGGACTGCTGATTGCCTCAGCGGGGTTCTATCTGATCAGGGAACCGGAAGGACTGCCCCCGGCTGCCGGCCGGCAGAGCCTGATGATGTATATCCGGCAGGTCCCCGCTGTCCTGCGCCGGGACCGGCAGCTGCGCCGTTTCATCCTGATCGAGAATATGGCTAGTTTCAGCGTGATGATTCTGCCTTTCTATATGATCTATGCCCGTGAGATCTTTCAACTGGACAATGTCTGGATCGGCCGCTATCTTCTGATTCAGGTCTCCGGAACAGTGCTGTCCAACCTGGTCTGGGGATTCGTCGCCAGCAAGACCAGCTCACGGTCGATCGTCCGTCTCTGTGTCATGCTGGGCGGTCTGATCCCGATCATCGCGCTGCTGCTTGTCCATACAACACCGGGCTTCTATGGTATCGTCTTTTTTCTTCTCGGCTTTATCATCAGCGGCAGGAAAATCGGCTTTGAACCATATCTGCTTGACATCGCGCCAGAAGCACAGCGAACCGAATATCTGGGGATTCGCGGTACGCTGAATGTCTTTATCGTCGTTTTGCCGATCATCGGCGGCCTGCTGATCAATCTGACCGGCTATACCCTGACATTCATTCTTGTCAGTCTGGTGATGCTGGCGGCCAGCTTACTGAACAGGCGAAACGCGGACCGGGCCGCTGGCGATCCGCCCCTCACGGCAAATTAACGCGGCTGCACCGCCATCCAGCGGATCATCGTCCTCAACATCAAAGAGCAGTTGATCGCCCAGCCAGGCCTTTATCCGCTGCCCGTGAACGTCCAGCGTCATCGGTATCGCCTGGCCGAAAGACCAGGCATAAGCCTTTTCGGCCAGAATCGTCTCAGTGTCACGCATGCGGATCAGCCTGATCGTCTGGTCACGGTCGGCCAGCAGCGCATAGTAGCGGCGCATCCCCTGAGCACGGGCCGCGATTCCGGCCGCTTCTGCCAGATGCGGTGTGATGACAGCGGATACCTGATAATCGCGCCATTCCCTTGTCCCCTGCATAATCAGCCCGGTTCCGGTATTCTGAATCAGGCGATACGGCTCTTCTGTGATCGTCAGGGTATCAACGGCATTGACCCAGGCCTGCCGCCACATCTGGCTGTCTGACGGTCGGTCAAGCAGCAACTGCGGCTGACCGCTCCAGGTCAATGAGTCAAGGTAGATCACACCATCGGCCCGCTGACCAGATGCGATCTCAAGTCCGACATCCGCGATCGGATACCCCGCCAGATCAGGAATCTGCCAGCTCAGCTGCATCCTGTTCCCCTCACTGAGTGTCTCAACCGGTCCGCGCAGAAGAACCAGGTCATCCTCCGCACCGTAATAACGAACGGTGAGGCAGACTGACACCGGCGGCTGCTGTTCGCCCGTCTGTACGCGGGCAATCACGGTCTGACCACTGTACAGCTGCGGTGAGGCAATCAGCGAGTAGCCGCCCATCGCACTGGCTTCAGGTGGAATAAAGACCGGTGTCGCGACACGGCAGGCACGCTGCACGGCCACACCATGATAATGAACTGCCAGACAGCGCTGTCCCTGCTCACTGTGTCCTTCTTCATTGATCAGATCAGCTGTTCCCCGGCACTCCGTGCTGTCTTCAACCTGGAATCCCTGAACCGACCCGGGCTGTTCAAAATGGAACCTCGCCCCCTGTTTCGGATGTTCTTCCGGCCATCCATTCAGTCGACGGCCCAGATTGGCAATCCGAACCGCTTCAGTCAACGCGTCACTGATCGCCCGGCCGCCGTCAGCTGTCGGCAGATACATGCGGTCGGCGACGGGACCGCGCCAGTCCGGTCCGCTTTCAAGTCCGGCCAGTCCGTTCTTGATGCCGAGCAGACAGCCGACATTAGCTGAATTACAGTCGGTATCCCAACCGCTCGTATTGACGATCATCAGTGATTTCTGAAAATCATCCTCACCGTAAAGCAGACTGAGAATGATCAGGCCGTGATTGGGCACCATGTGGCAGTTGCCACCGTATTTGCCATAACCGTACTGATCGTCCAGTTTCTGTCGGGCCTCCCGCCAGTCCGGGATCGTCTGATGCCAGGCGCGGATATCACGGATCATCCGGGCGATCACACTATCCTGGGGAATATAGCTGACCGCCCGGTCAAGCAGGACCTGCAGATCAGACTCGATAAACGCCAGCGATTCCATCACCGCGATCACCTGCGCGCCATACAGCGCTTCACCATCATGGCTGACCGATCCGGCCTTCCAGGCCAATTCAGCGGCCAGATCAGGGTCGCCCGGCGCGACCATCGCCCAGGCGTCGATAAAGATCTGCGCACCGATCTGCTCTGAGACCACCTGCCCGTTCAGAGCACAACTGCCGCTGCGCGGAGCCGGGATACCTTCCTTCAGCCGCAGATAGGCCGTATGCTCGGTCGACATCCCCATACCGCCCCACCAGAGGATCGTCCGGTTTTCAATCAGATAATTGAGCCAGGTCTGTCCGATCTGCTCCGCGGTGATATCACGGCTGCAGCCATAATCTTCCAGAGCCCTGATGAATGTAAAGGTTCCGGTGATATCGTCATCCGTGACGATCAATGGCTGGCCGAGTTTTTCATGGACGTAATACCAGATCTCACCCAGTTCTCTGGAGATTCGCTCATAAGACCATCCTTCAAATGGCCGCCCGAGGTACACGCCGATCATTTTGCCGAGCACGCCGGCATAGACTTTGGCCTGATACTCTTCAGACCCTATTTTAGTTGCTTGATACTGCGACATATCTTATACCTCCGGTTCAGCCAGCAGATGAATCAGACGGCCGATAAAATCGCCGCGCAGACCTTTGATCTGCAGGCCGGCATACATCAGGGCGGCGCCGCTCATAATCTGATCGGTTCCTTCAACGCGGTAACGGCAAAGCGGATCAAGGCCTTTGCAGCGAATCCGCCAGCTGTGTTCATTCGCGCCGCCGAGAACCTGAACAAACGTCACCAAGGCCTCACGCTGGTCTTTGGCCACCACGGCCCAGCAGTCATAGCGGTGGTTTTCCCGCCACGAGGCGATCCGATAATAATCACCGCGGCGGATCAGGTCGTTGTATTTATGGTACATGGCAAC
>RZZF01000226.1 GCA_009929975.1 Clostridia bacterium | reverse complement strand
GCGTACATTGAGCTGAGGTTAATACCGATGACAGCCCGTTTTTCTCGCAGCGGTAGATGGGCATCGCGGTTCAGTATCAGTTCAAGGTGGCTGCGATTGTAAAGCCCCGTCCACAGATCATGCTCTGCGGCAAAACGCAGCTGGTTTTCAGCCGACTTTCTATCGGATATATCCAGAATGATCCCTTCCAGCGCTTCCACGGCGTCAGTATCATTATAGATCGCTTCGCCAAGCTCATAGACCCATTTTGACTCGCCGGCCGCTGTGGTGATTTCATATTCTTTTCTAAATGGTTTCCTTTCTGTTGTTACCTTGGCCCACTCCTGGAACAGCATGTCCCTGTACTCGGGTTTGATGATTTGATTATAGGAGATCTTCCGATTGGCAATCAGTTGATCCGCGTGATAGCCTGTTAGTTCCAGACATCCATCTGAAACGAACTGCATGGTCCAGTCTTTGTCATAATGACAGCGATAAGCCATACCGGGGAGATTGGAGAGCATGACCGATTTACTTCGTTCACTTTCAATGAGCTTCTGCTCTCCTTTTTTGAAAGCGGTAATGTCTTCAATCAGAAGCAGATGAAGATCCTGCTCGTCAGGCAGCCCTCTTAACCGTGACACATGGATATCGGTCCAGACGATGGATCCGTCTGGTTTGATAAAGCGTTTTTCCAGTGTGTATCCATCAACCAAACCTGATTCAAACTGTTCAAACTGTTTGAGATTTGACGGCAGATCGTCTGGATACGTTATGTCCGGCCAGGTAATACTGCCAAGCGCTTCGTTTGACCGGCCGAGAATCTTCTCACCCATCGGGTTGATGCCTGGACTCCCATGAATCGTCTGGCTGACAAAATGGCAGCCTTTGACAAGCGCCACCCCGATGGGGGCCTGGCTGAACATGTTGCGATACAGGGCTTCTTCATAAGCGAGCACCTGGCTCATCTGCTTAAGTGTTGTTTTTTGCTTCCAGACATAGAAAATGATCATCAGGAGGGCGAACATAAAGACAACAATCATGACATCGGGAATCATCTGCCGATACAGATGTGCCCGCCATTCTGCCGTTGAGAAATCGATCGCAAAAACCGAGATGATCTGGCTGGTATCCTGATGAACAACCGGCACCAGCGCACTGACCCATGATCCCCAACGGTCGGTATATGGCGGAGTCAGAACGCTTTGTCCGCTTTGAAATGGATCTCGAAGGATCGGATCTGCCTCTGTGTACAGGAGGCCAGGCGGAGCATAATCAACAGAGTCAGGATCTTCTGAATCGGCAAGAATGGTCAGGTGATCGTCTCTCAGACCGAGCACATAGGCGAATCGAATCTGATTGGTCGTTTGCACCAGACGGATCAGATCGTTTTTGATCAACGTGTACTCAATTTTTTCCATGTCGCCCGGGCTGCCGGATAATTCTGCCAGATGCTCCGGGTGGATCATGGCTTCTAGTGACTGGGCCAGAATAATCGCTTCCTGTTCAGCCGCCTGGTTGTAGTTCTTCCACGTAAACAAGAGGTGAAACGTACTGAGGGCAATGAAGACAACAAGGATGAAGGCAATGCATTTGACATGAGTGCTTGAAGCAGGGGAAGCAATTCGTCGGGTCGCAGCTGTCTGATTGTCAGTCATTAAATTTACCTCAATGGTGTCCGAAGCACGGGTGAAGGATTAACTCAGCGTATCGTATCCAGGTCATTTCAGGCGTTATACGCTTGATTGTATCTGCCCTGGGGATAAAAATCAAAATGGGAAAAATCCTATATGCTGGTCGGCATGGAACATATGATGGAATATTTCTATGACGAACCGGAGTTTGTCCGGGAGGTCTTGCACCGAATCATGGATTTTCAGCTGGGGATCGCCCACACTATCTCAAAGCAGGCATTGAGCTGGCCGGCCTGGGTGATGATCTGGGGACTCAGCAAAGCCTGCTGCTGAGCCCGGCCATAATTGAGGAGTTCCTGATTCCGGAATATCGGCGCCTGTTTGATTTGTACCGGCAGCAGGGCGTTTTGATTGAGTTCCATTCCTGCGGTCATATTGAACCGCTCATCGATACCTTCATCGATCTCGGGGTCGATATTCTCAATCCCATACAAGCCACCGCGAATAATCTGCGCAAACTCCGCCAGGCCACCCAGGGGAAAATGGCCCTGGCTGGCGCGATCAGCACCGCGACGATCATGGCCGGACCACCGGAAAAAATCCGCAGCGAAGTGCGGGAAACGATTCAGCTTCTCGGTGCTGAGGGGGGCTATTTTTGCCGGCCGGACCAGGGCATGCCGTTTCCTGCGGACCATCTTCGAGCCTATGAAGAAGCCCTGGCCGACTATGGCACGTATTAGGGCACCATCACCTATCCCGTACTCAGCATTTCCGGGAAACCGCTTGACGATCCCGCAGCACGATCAGGTTCATCACACTTTCACGTGCCCAGCGCGTTTCCAGTTCAACCGTCTTCTCAGGCTCCCCTTGCCAGGGCGTCCATAGTTCAACAATCCAGCTGATGCCTGGACGCAGTATCTCCAGAGCACGATCCAGCTTCAGCATCCCTGTACCGGCCGGTGCTCCCAGGACGGAGAATCCCATATTGCCCGGAATCCGATCAATTCGATAATCCTTGCAATGGAAGTTGATTGTTCGGGATCAGAGAATAGTGAGAACCTGCAGTTCGGACTCACCCTGCCCGAGATTATTGACTGGATCAAGGCAGACACCGATCTTAGGTCGTGATCCCCTTGGAATAAACGCTTGAACTTTCACCGAACAGGCAGCGTGCGATATCGAACAGATGCGGTCCCATATCCCGCAGCACCATATGATCCATCGTTTTCAACGCCGGCTGGCTTTCCATGATTGCCCGGTCCGGTGATTTAAAAACCAGATGGGCACGAAGAAGGCGGCCCAGCTCGCCGCTCTCAAGAATCTGTTTCACCTGTTTGAACTGCGGCTGATAGCGAAAGTTTTCATGGACGGCGAATCAGACACCTGCGCTGCCGCAGGTCCGAACCATGTTTCTGCACGCGCTCAGGCTCTCCGCCATCGGCTTCTGACTGATGACGTCTTTGCCATATCCGGCCGCCAGCTCAACGAGCGCTTCGTGGGACGATGCGTCTGTGATGATATCGGCGATATCGAAGTCCGCCGCCTTGAAGACGTCTTCAGGCGAATCATAAACGGCTGGGATCCCGAATTTCCGGGCTGCGGCTTCCGCCTTGCCGCGGCCGCTCATGACAGCAGCCCGTTCAGTCCGAAGACGTCAATCGCGGTACCGGCCAGCACCTGCCGCAGGGAGGATTCATCTGTGATGAGGGTCCGGTATTTACTCAGCTCGACCGGAATATTGATCGCATGGTCGGAGGAGAACATGATCTTGGTCGGTCCGATGGTTTTAAGCGCAGACCTGAGCGCCAGGATGCTCAGCCAGCTGGGTTCAAGATAGACATGGTCGAACCGGCGGGCGAGATA
>RZZF01000225.1 GCA_009929975.1 Clostridia bacterium | reverse complement strand
CAGTGGCAGCGGCCAGCAGCTGATCTGGCAGTCTTACCATATGCTGGAGGAAATTCTCCGTTATGAAACACCGCGGGTTGTTATTTTCAGTGCGCTCGGCATGCAGTATGACCAGCCGCAGAGCGAGCCGTATAATCGGCTGAATATTGACGGGATGCGGCTCGGTCTGCCGAAGATCCGTTCCGCGATGGCGTCGATGACCGAAGATGAGAGCCTGATCTCTTATGTTTTTCCACTGCTTCGCTATAAAGCCCGCTGGAGTGAACTGACCGGTGAGGATGTCAGATATCTGTTCCGCCGCGACCCGGTCGCACACAATGGTTTCCTGATGCGGGCCGATGTCCGTCCGGCAGAAAACGTTCCGGTTGGACGACCGCTGCCGGATTACCAGTTTGGTGATCGTGCCTATGCCTATCTGGATAAAATGGTCGAACTGTGTGAACAGCATGATATCGAACTGGTCCTGATTAAGGCTCCCAGCCTCTACCCATACTGGTATGATCAGTGGGATGAACAGATGCAGGTCTACGCGGACGAACATCAGCTGATGTACATCAACTTTCTCGAAGTAATTGATGACATCGGACTCGATTTTACGCAGGACACGTATGACAGCGGACTTCATCTTAATCTGAGCGGCGCTGAGAAGATGTCCCGTTATTTCGGTCCGCTTCTGCAGGCTGCCTATAACCTGGAAGATCATCGGAATGATCCGCGGCTCAGTGCGGTCTGGGAGAAAAAAGTGAACCGCTACGATGAAATGGCGGCCGCCCAGTATCGTGAGCTTGAACAGTATGGCTACTTGAAAAGCTTTGGGGCCCGTGCGCCGGAGCCGGAAGATGAACAGTAGAAAATAACCTGACCCGGGGATTTGTCAAAATTAGGTCCGGCGAATGAAGTCGGGACACACTGGAGGATGAAATGATGCAAATGAATCAATCAAAAACGAATATTTCTGGGAAACACTGGCCTTTACTGATCATCCTGATCATCTGCGGGCTGGTCATATCAGGCTGTGGTTCCGCCGCCACTTCCGGCACCGCAGAAGCGCCGTCCGGAACCGGCCAGCCTGCGACAACTCCGAATGGCGATGCTGCCGATGATTTGTTCACATTCACTTACCAGTCGGTGAAAATCGCGCCATTTGCCCTGGCGGATCAAGTGATTGACGACCTGGGCGAAGCCATGAGCTATTTTGAAGCGGAGAGCTGCGCTTTTGCAGGACTGGATAAAATCTATACCTACAGCAGTTTTGAGATCTCAACTGTTCCGGAAGGTGGAGAGGATCATATCTCGCTGATTGTCCTGCTGGATGACACCGTCGCGACTGAGGAGGGGATCCGGATCGGCTCAACTCGAGAGGATGTCATCGAAGCGTATGGTGATGAGTACGAATTACAGGGAACCGCTCTGGCTTATCATCGCGGCGAGTCGATCCTCCTGTTTCTGATGGAAGAGGATATGGTAGCCGCGATTGAATATGTCGCGGATTACGGGGTCTGATCAGCAAACTGACATGATGCTTCGGTGTCCTCAACCAGAAAGATCTGATCTTTCCTGAGATAAGATGACAGCCAGTTCAGATGCCGCTGGCGAATTTCAGCCTGCCGCACAGCCGTGTAGCCGACGGTCTCACCGCTTAGCTGCAAGGATTCAGCCAGGAATGGCGCGTTCGGACGCCTCTGAATGATCCGTCGATACAGTGTTCGGGGCAGCCGGAGGAAGCCATAGCTGGCATCGTGCAGCCGGGTAGGGTCGAGGGTCTGGAAAACCTCCGCGAAAAAAGTCTCGTAGAGGTGATCATAGGCCGGATCAGCAAAGACAGGGTCAAAGCAGAGCCGCACCGGGTGTCCGTGATCGAGCGCGGTACGAGCCGCCAGCAGCCTGGAGCGCAATGTCGGCGTGACCGGTTCGTACAGATCAATCAGCGGCTGCGGCGCGAGCGAGAAAGCGAAGATCAGATTCTGACGTGGCTGATGCTGCGTATAATAACCGGTCCAGCTGCTTTTTGTTCGTATTTCAGCCTGAATCGATGGTGATTGAGGCCAATCATCACCGAGCGGGTCGAGCAGGGGAAACCGGGCCTGCAGCGCAAGAAGATCCGAATCATGTGATAACGCCGCGTAAAGGGGACCGTCTTCGGCCATCTGCGCAAGACGGTGTGCCCAGTCTTCCGGATTAACAAAAATCAGTTGATCCGACGATGGATAAAGACCCTGAAGAAAGCAGTAGCTGCAGTCAAACGGGCAATTCTGGACAAACGAGGTATAAACAAACCGCGTCTGGCCGAAATTCTGGCAGATGGCCGGTCCGGGATAGATCGGTGGATCGGGATGAACCGCCAGAATGAGGGCGGGAGACTGTTTCTGAAGCCGCTGATTCTGCCCGGGCCGGTTGAAGACCTGCTTGTAATTCTCAACAACCACCACTGGACAGTCCGGCAGTCGTTCCAGGATCCGGCTCGTCAGCGGCCGTTCTTTGGCCTGTTTTTCCAGGTAGATTGTCCGGTAAGGCCGCTTCATATCGTTCTGCCTGAACCGGTCCGGCCATTCTGGCCAGATTGAACCTGATGCTGTTTCTGCTCTGCGGCCGCCGTCGCAAGTGCGTCGCGCCAGCGCTGCAGTTCCTGCTTGCCCTGGTACCGGCTGGTGACCGGAACGGACGGCAGCTGGCTGATGATATATTCCTGGCTGAGTCCGCGCAGAAGGGCGAGTCGGACTTCCTGTTGAATCTGCCGGCGCATTGACCCGCTGGGCTGGAGCTTTGTCTCAGCCATCGCCAGGATGGCCTCTGTTTCCCGGGTGTCATCCGAATCCGCCTGCCCGGCAAGCGACATGATATCGGGCAGAAAATCAGCGATCCGGCAAACCGCATCGTCCAGCCAGTGGCTGATCCGATCTCGGTCAACGGACCGGGGATCCAGCCGATCCGAGACCACCTTAAACAGATGGACTTGATGCGTCTGCAGAAAACGCCGTCCGGCCGTCATGATTCCCGCTGACTCCATATCACAGGTGAGCGGTTCATCGGACACCTGGGAACGGCCGTCGACCACCTGGTCAAAACAGGTCAGGGGATGCCGCGGCAGCGGCCAGTCTGTATAAAGATCCGGCAGGAACATCCGCCGCGATGCCGCGTCAGTGATTGAACTCGCCTGAAGGAGTGTCCCTTGGGGCAGATCGGGATGATTGCTGCCACAGAGCCCGACATTGATCAGGGCGGCCGGCATTTCATCCTCTCTTGCCAGCAGCCAGGTCACTGCCATGGCCGCGTTCAGTTGACCGACACCGCTGATGATCAGACGGTGCGATCCATTTCCATAGACCGGCCAGTGGTGTTCGTCCATGTCGCGTCGGAGATTGAAGCGCTGAATCAGAGGTTTCGCTTCAATCTGAAGCGCGACGACCCAGAGAATCCGGCCGGAATATTCAGTTGTCGAAAGGCTGATGCTCATATGAACTCCTCCGGTCTGCAAGCTACACCATCACGGACGATTCAGC
>RZZF01000224.1 GCA_009929975.1 Clostridia bacterium | reverse complement strand
CAAGGCCTGGCGATCGATGATGACAAAGCGATTTCCATCGCATTCGCGATCGATATCAGCGCGCTGCTTCTCTTTGGTCTGCCGGCTGCCGTTCTGGTTTCGTTCAGCACCGCTTTTTTTTCCGTTATGGATTCCGGTCACGGCCATAAGCTGCATGTTTTCAATACCCCGATCTATAAAAGCCTGTTCAATGCCTCGAACTATATTCTCTCGATCTTTTTTTGCGGTATTGTATTTGAAGCCCTGGGTGGAACCTATCTTCTGGCCGCGGGCCCTTTGTCGATCGGAGACAGCTTCCTGCATCTGGTCAGACAGCTTCCGGCAATCATAGTAGGATTAATCGTTTATGTCTTCATCAATACACTACTGATCGTCATTTATTTCTCACTGACGATCAATCATCCGCAGACGCTGATGCATGACTGGTTCCGGATTTTCCGCTGGTCCGTGATCAGCATGATCATGATCGGCACCCTGGGCGTCTCACTCGCGGCCGTCTATCATGCCTTCGGCTTTCTGGCCTTGCTGCTGTTCTTCGCGCCCTTTCTGCTGTTCCGCTATGCTTATGTCGGATTCATCTCAGTTCAAAGAGGCTATATCGATACAATCAAGGCACTTTCGGCAGCACTGGAGGCGAAGGATCGCTACACGGTCGGTCATGCCCGCCGCGTCGAGAAATATTGTGAGATTATCGCCCGTGAAATGAACTTGTCCAGTGAACGGACCAAGGTATTGAAATACGCGTCGCTTCTCCATGATATCGGCAAGATCGGCGTCAGTGAGGCGATTCTCAACAAACCAGGCGATCTGACCGATGAAGAATATCAGGAAATCCAGCGTCATCCGGAAATCGGTGCCCAAATGCTCTCCGGGATCCAGTACCTGAAAAAGGAAATCCGCCTGATTCATTCCCACCATGTCCATTATGACGGCAGCGGGTATCCACAGACGCCGGAAGCGCTGGCTGACTCACGTCTGCTGGAGTCGCAGATCCTCTGTGTGGCAGATTCCTTTGACGCGATGACATCAGATCGATCCTATCACGGCGCGATGGACCTGGAGAGAGCCACAGAAGAGATGCGGATATATGCCGGTACGCAATTCGCGCCGGACGTTGTGGAAGCGCTGATCAGCGGACTCGAGAAGCAAAAGAGTCTCGCCCCGACAGCCAACCTGCATGATCTGATTTCTTTCTGACGACGGCGGAGGTGGCGATTTGATTATCACAGCGGCGATTCTCGGTCTCGTCCTCGGCCTGCTGATGGGCGGCCGCTGGCGCAGCCTTCTGCACAAGCGATTCCGCCTGCTGCCGTTGCTTTTCAGTGCGTTCATTCTTTCATGGCTGTTATCTGTCCATTTCTTTTCCGATTGGCTGGCCGGCTCAGACCATGTGTGGCTGTGGCGCAGTGTGATCGCAGCGCTCCAGCTGGCCGCGATGTCGTTTTTTTTGCTGGTCAACCGGCGCAAACCGGGGATCTGGTTCATTTTCGCCGGCGGCCTGCTCAATGGTCTGGTCATTATCGCCAACGGAGGACGGATGCCGGTCGGTCCCGCGATCGATCGCTTCGGTGAGGCGGCCGCGGCCCAGATCAATTCGGTGCCTCACTATTTTACCGCGTCAGGCCATGAACCTCTGTTGTTTCTGGCTGATCTCTATCCCGTCTGGACCTTTGGCACCTATATGGTCAGTCTCGGTGATTTTCTGATCGCGGCGGGTGTGCTGTGGCTGGGATTATACATGAGCCGGCCGGTTCGCCGGAAAAATCGTGCCGCCGTCTCTCAATTGACATCCTGAAGTTGAACATTGACGGAATATTGGGTATACTGATGGGCGTTATTTCACACGCGAAAGAAGGTTTATTATGGGTTTCATTGATTCCGTCATTGAGAAGGCAAGACGCGACAGAAAGACCATTATTCTGCCGGAGTCTGAAGATCGCCGGGTGCTGGAAGCAGCCGCCTTGGTCATTGAAAGAGATATCGCTGATATCATCCTGATCGGGCGCCGTGATGAGATTGTTTCCAGAGCGGAAGATCTGGACTTGTCGGCTGCTGAGATTGTCTGTCCGGCTGACAGCGAGCATTATGAGACATTTGCCGCGCAATTCTGCAAAATGAGAGAGAAGAAGGGCATGACGCTGGAAAAAGCCAAAGCGCTGATGCTCGACCCGATCTATTTCGCGGTGATGATGGTCAAGAATGAGATGGCTGACGGTATGGTGGCCGGTGCGATTCACAGCACATCAGATACCCTGCGCCCCGCGCTTCAAATTCTCAAAACAGCGCCGGGAACCAAGCTGGTGTCTGCTCTGTTCATGATGGCTGTTCCCAATAGTGAATTCGGTTTTCATGGCACCTTCCTGTTTGCGGACAGCGGACTGGTCGAGAATCCCGACGCGGACCAGCTCTCGGAAATCGCCATTTCATCCGCCCATACCTTCCGGCAGCTGACAGGACAGGAACCGGAAGTCGCCATGCTGTCCTATTCTACTTATGGCAGCGCGAAAAGCGAATTGACGGAAAAAGTGATTGAAGCGACCCGGCTGGCGAAGGCCAAAGCGCCTCAGCTTCATCTTGATGGGGAACTCCAGCTCGACGCGGCGATCGTTCCCTCTGTCGCCGCCAGTAAAGCCGCGGGCAGCTCCGTTGCCGGCAAGGCGAATGTACTGGTCTTCCCGGATCTCAATGCCGGTAATATTGGCTATAAACTGGTCCAACGTCTGGCAAAAGCAGAAGCATACGGCCCGATCACCCAGGGAATCGCCCGACCGGTCAACGACCTATCCCGCGGCTGCATCGCTGAGGACATCGTCGGCGTTGTCGCGATCACTGCGGTCCAGGCCCAGGACTGAGCTGTCCGGATCTCATCAGAAGCGGATCCCATAGCAGAGACAGGAGATAATGGAATGAAGGTACTCGTAATCAATGCCGGCAGTTCATCACTTAAATATCAGTTGATGAATGCCGTAACCGGCGATATTCTGGCCAAAGGTCTGGCCGAGCGGATCGGGCAGAAGGATTCCCAGCTGGTCCATACCGGCCAGGGAGATGAGAAAATCTATCTTACGGTTGAAATGCCAAATCATAAAGCCGCCATCACCGCAGTTCTTGATGTCCTGACATCAGCAGAGCATGGCGTCATTAAGGGAATGCAGGAAATTGAGGCGGTCGGACACCGTGTCGTCCATGGTGGAGAATCATTCGCGTCATCGGTGCTGATCACACCTGAGGTCAAACGGGCGATCCGTTCCTGCTTCGATCTCGCGCCGCTGCATAATCCGGCGAACATGACAGGCATCGAGTCCTGCGAGGAAGCGATGCCCGGTGTACCGCAGGTTGCCGTTTTCGATACGGCCTTTCATCAGACCATGCCAGCCAAGGCATTCATGTACGCGCTGCCTTATGACTTGTATGAACGGCATGGTATCCGCAAATACGGTTTTCACGGAACATCCCACAGTTATGTCTCGCGGCGGGCGGCTGATATCCTCGGCAAGCCCTATGAC
>RZZF01000223.1 GCA_009929975.1 Clostridia bacterium | reverse complement strand
CGTTCGGGCGCGTTTATGCTGTGATCGATGCTGAGCCGAGGGATTCGATGTGATTGTGTTCCACGTTGCTCGCGCTCGTCCAGCCTGCCGGTCGGCGTTTCGCACGGCCGCGATCCTGATCAGCCCGATCAATGGTTCTTCTATCCCCGCCCGACCCCCGGCCAGCCCAACCGGACCGCCGGTTTCAGCGATCTCAACGCTGCGACCTCACTGAATGCCCGTCCGCTGCGCATCAATGAAGTCCGTCAGCTGAGCAGCCGGCGGGTGCAGGGGCAGACAGAACGCGATCCGGACTGGATTGAGCTGTTCAATGCCGGTTCGGAGCCGGTGGCCCTTGACGGCTACGGTCTTTCCGACCGGCGCGATGAACCGTATCGCCACGATCTGAGCGGGAAAATAATTCAACCGGGTGAGTATCTGCTGATTGAGCCGGACCGCTTTGGCTTGTCTGCCTCCGGTGAAACACTCTGGCTGACCGCGCCGGATGGCCAGGTGATCGACTGGCTGTCCGTCGGGCAGGCGGAAAACAACCTGAGTATCGGCCGGCCCTTCGCTGACGAACAGGCACCGGCTGACGAGACCCGTTATTATCTGAGCGCGACCCCCGGTCAGCCCAATGACAGTCCTTCGCTCTCCGGCCGGGCCGCGGAGCCTTTGATCCAGGCCATGACAGCCGCTGACGGCCAGCCGCATGACAATCTCTATGCCGACCATCCCCTGCTGGTGCAGCTGGCAGCGGATCAGCCGGACAGCCGGATTCACTACACCCTGGACGGCACGCTGCCGGATGAAAGCGCACCGCGCTACCGTGAACCGCTGCGGATCACCGGCAATACCATCCTGCGGGCGATCGTCCTGCGTGACGATCATCTGCCCAGCCGCACAGTCAGCCGGACCTGGCTGTATGAACAACCGCATGATCTGCCGGTCATGTCCCTGACGCTGCCCGACACGGATCTGACCGATCCGACCGATGGAATGTTCACCAGTTTCATGGCCAAAACAGAAGTCGCGGCTGATTATCAGTTCTATGAGACAGATGGCCGGCTCGGGATTGATTTTACAGCCGGGCTCTCGCTGCATGGTTCGTATTCACGGCGGGAAGAACAGAAATCACTCCAGATCAGCCTGCGCCCCATCTATGGCCAGTCTGATCTGACCTATCCCCTGTTTGCCGGCAATCCTGTGACCACATTTCGCCGGCTGGTTCTGCGCACATCCGGACAGGACTGGAAATCGACCAAGCTGCGCGATGCCTTCATGACCCGGGTGGTCCAGAATGAGATGGCGCTCGACACCATGGATGTCCGCGCCTGCGTTGTCTATATCAATGGCCGTTATCACGGGCTCTATGAGCTGCGCGAGAAGGTCAACAGCGATTATATGGCCAGCCACCACGGCATCGATCCGGACCGGGTTGATGTGATCAAGGGCAACCGGATCGTCCTGTCCGGCAGCATGGCCGAATGGGATGCCCTGATCCGATACATCCGCCTGCATGATCTTCGTGAAGCGGAGCCCTATCACTATGTCCTCAGCCAGATTGATGAACACAGCCTGATGGATTTTCTGATCGCCCAGTCGTTTTTCAGCAATCCGGACAGCGGCAACAAAAAATTCTGGCGCGAGCGGAGCGAGGATGGCCAGTGGCGCTGGGTCTTCTTTGATCTTGACTGGGGGCTGCGGCCGGAAACCTATGATCTCAACTGGCTGCGCGGCGACCTGCTTCATCCCGAAGGCCACGGCCATGCCCGGATTTTCAGCACCGAGATTCAGGTCCGTCTGATGGAAAACGAGGATTTCCGGCAGCGGTTTGCCGAGCGTTATGCCTGGATGCTGAATCATGTCCTGACAACGGAACGGATGCTGCCGCTGTTTGATCAGATGACCGAAACAATCCGTTCTGAGATGCCGCGCCAGATCGCCCGCTGGGGTGAACCGGCCAGTGTAGAGGAATGGGAACAGAATATCACCGAGATGCGCGCGATCATCGAGGTCAAGCATGACCAGATGATTGAGGTTGTGCGTGAGACGTTTGAGCTGGATGACGCGTCATTCAGGGAACTGTTCGGGGAGGATACCGCATGATCTGGCGCCACGAGCTCAAATACAGTCTGGCCACCGGCCCGGCCCGGCGGCTGATGGCCGGCCTGGCTCCGCTGCTGCAGCCTGACCGCCATGCCGGCTGGTCAGATGCACGGACATACACGCTGCAGCCAGGCTATCAGATCCGCAGCTGCTATTTTGACGATCCCCGGCACAGCGCGGTTCATGACAAGCTCAGCGGTGTCGACCGGCGTGATAAATATCGTCTGCGTATCTATGACGGACAGGATCAGCCGATTCTTCTGGAACGAAAGATCCGCTCCGGCGGTTTATCGCGCAAGGAAAGCCTGCGTCTGGACCGCGCTCAGGCAGACGCCCTTCTGGCCGGGCGGATCGATGTGTTGACTGAGCTGAGCCATCCGGATCAAACCCTGCCCTTACGCTTCTATCAGGTTTTCCGCACCTCGCTGCTGCGGCCGGTCTGTCTGGTCGACTATGTGCGGCAGCCCTTCATCTGGCCGGACGGCAATGTGCGCATCACCATCGACAGCCAGCTCAGCACAGCCCGCTGGGCTGGCAACTTCTGGGATCCTGACGCGGCCGCGATTCCCGTCCAGGCGGCGGACGAAGTGATTCTGGAAGTCAAATATGATCATTTTCTGCCGGATTTCATTCGTGCCAAACTGGCAGCGTCCGGCCTGCTGCCGCTCGCTCTCAGTAAATATATACTCTGCATCAACGATCAACCTGGAGGCATTACCATATGAAAGAAGCAATCCTTGATCTGCTGGATACCGACATCAACCAGCCACTGTCATTGGAACGGATTCTCACGACCTTCGCGGTCACCCTGCTCATGGGCATCGTCATCTGGCTGGTCTACCGGATCACCTACCGCGGAACATTGTACAACCGCAGCTTCGGCACGGCACTGCTCATGGTCTCGCTGGTCACCGCCCTGATCATCATGCCGATCAGTTCCAATATTGTTCTGTCGCTCGGCATGGTCGGCGCGCTGTCAATCGTCCGTTTCCGCACCGCGCTCAAGGATCCGCTCGATATTGTCTATATGTTCTGGGCTATTGCCCTCGGCCTGACCGCCGGAGCCGGTTTTTTCCAGCTGGCGATCCTCGGCGGGCTGATCCTGGCGGTGATCATGCTGCTGACCGCCGCGCTGCAGACCGGAATCCGGCGCAGCGGCTGGCTGCTGATCCTGCGCTATGACCATCATTTCCAGGGTGACTTGAAGCGGCTGCTGCCCCGCCACCAGGTAAAAAGCAAGAGCAGTACCGCCCAGGGTATTGAACTGATCGTGGAAATCAACCTGCGCCGTGATGACGGGCAGCTGGTTGAACGGCTGCAGCGTCAGCCCGGTGTGATCTCGGCATCACTGGTCCGCAGCAGCGGCGATTACCAATGAGGCAACATAAAGAATCTTCAATTGATCCTTGCACACCGATCAGAGGC
>RZZF01000222.1 GCA_009929975.1 Clostridia bacterium | reverse complement strand
CATCGAGTCTGCGGACCTGACGAAGCGCGACCGGCTGATCTATGCCAAAGAGCAGATGGTTTCGACGTTTAAAAAGGTGTTTCCCTATGTGCTCGTCGGCGTCGGTATCGGCGCGGTAATTCACAACTGGATCCCCGAAACATGGGTCGTTGCGGTGCTCGGTAGCAAAAATCCCTTCGGCGTCGTGCTTGCGACGCTGGTCGGCGTGCCGATGTATGCGGACATCTTCGGTACGCTGCCGATCGCGGAAGCGCTGGTCACAAAAGGAGTCGGCATCGGAACGGTGCTGGCGTTCATGATGGCGGTGACGGCGCTGTCATTACCCTCTTTGATTCTGCTGAAGAAAGTCGTGAAAACGAAGCTGCTGGTCGTTTTTACCGGCATTGTCGCTGTCGGCATCCTGATCATCGGATACACATTCAACGCCTTTGGTACCTGGTTCATCTAAGCTTTTAGGAGAAAACAATGATGGACAAAACACGAAAACCAGCCACCGGCATCAGCTTCTTTGAAAAATACTTGTCCCTGTGGGTCCTGCTGTGCATGGCGGCCGGCGTCCTGATCGGCCGCTTCCTGCCGGCGGTGCCGGATTTTCTCGGCCGGTTTACCTATGCTGAGGTCTCCATCCCGATCGCGATCCTGATCTGGCTGATGATTTACCCGATGATGATGAAAGTTGATTTTGCCAGTGTCAAATTTGTTGGCAGGAATCCTAAGGGACTTTATGTCACCTGGGTCGTCAACTGGCTGATCAAGCCATTCACCATGTTCGGTATCGCCTGGTTTTTCTTCTATGTGGTCTTTAAGTCGTTCATCTCCGCCGATCTGGCCCAGAGTTATCTGGCCGGAGCGGTGCTGCTGGGCGCGGCGCCCTGTACCGCGATGGTTTTTGTCTGGAGTTATCTGACCAAGGGAAATGCCGCCTACACGGTGGTTCAGGTCGCGACCAATGATCTGATCATCCTCGTCGCGTTCACCCCGATTGTAGCTCTGCTGTTGGGAATCAGCGGATTTACGATTCCCTGGGAGACCCTGATTCTGTCGGTTGTCTTGTTCGTTGTCATTCCTCTGGCCGGTGGCGTATTGACCCGGGTACAGGTGATCAAGCGCAAGGGGCTGGAATATTTCGACCATAGCTTCATCCCCAAGTTCAATCACATAACGATCGGCGGACTGTTGCTGACACTGGTGATCATCTTCTCTTTCCAGGGTGATGTGATCCTGAGTAATCCACTGCATATCCTGCTGATCGCGATACCCCTGACGATTCAGACCTTCCTGATATTTTTCATTGCCTATGTGACATCACGTAAACTGAAACTCTACCATTGTATTGCGGCACCGGCCGGTATGATCGGCGCGTCCAATTTCTTCGAACTGGCGGTTGCTGTCGCGATTGCTTTATTTGGCCCGATCTCTCCCGTCGCTCTGGCCACGATTGTCGGAGTCCTGGTTGAGGTTCCGGTCATGCTGACGCTGGTTAAAATCGCCAACAAGACGACGGACTGGTTCCCACCGGAGCCTGATATCGCGGGTTGATTTGAGGGTTACGTGTCAGCCTTTTTCTCAGCTTCAATCAGATAAGAGGCAACATAATCTTCAGCATGGGATCCTGGTACCCAGGTTTTCAGAATATCCTGGCTGTTATCCTTAGGCGTCAGACGGATATTGGAAAATCCCGCTTGCCGCAGCATGTCTCGAAGGCGGTCAACCGTTTCCGCTCCGGATATACAGCCGGACAACATGGTCAGGTCGTTCCTGATATGATCCGGCAGTTCCGCGGTCGCGACGACATCCGATATGGATAGTCTGCCGCCATTTTTCAGAACGCGCCAGGCTTCCCGGAAGACATTGGCTTTATCCAGCGCCAGATTGATCACGCAATTCGACAGGATGACGTCAACGGACGCATCCGCGACCGGTAGATACTCAATCTCACCGAGGCGGAAGGAGACATTCGTGTAGCCGGCTTTTTCAGCGTTTTCGCGGGCGAGCGAGATCATATCCGGTGTCATGTCAACGCCGATGACCTGTCCGTCATCGCCGACCTGCTGACGGGCCAGAAAACAATCAAATCCGCCGCCGCTGCCCAGATCCAGTACTGTTTCGCCCGGCTTCAGCGCGGCAATGGCCAGCGGGTTGCCGCAGCCAAGTCCCATATTGGCCGCTGTCGGTACACTACGCAGGTCATCGTCTGAATAACCCAGCGCACGGGCCGCGGCCTGAGCGTCAAAAGGCGTGTCCGAACAGTTGCAGCCTCCGCCGCAACAGCCGTTCTGGCCGCGATTGACGGCGACTGCCGAGTAGTTTTCCATGATCAGTTTTCGCTTGTTAAGATGTGTCTGTTTCATGCCTGTCAGTATAACACGCGACGGGTGTTGGGCATAGTGCGCATCTCTGGCGTCTGACAAAACGTATCATGATCTGATCTGTCATGTTTACTCAGCGCCTGTGTTCTGATAGACTATATGCACTGTGCATCTAGTTGACGCTTAATCCAGGAAATCGAGGCCATGCGTGATGATTAACCGAACCGTTCCCGCTGACTGCGGGAAACCTCATCAGGGACAGAAACTGGCAGAAGTCGCCATCCTGATTCTTCTGCTGCAGGGTGTGGCACATGGATACGCCATGCTGGAAGCATTGGACCAGTTTGATTTCGGTCCGGACAAGATGAATGCCAGTACACTCTATCGGACCCTGCGGCGATTTGAGCAGGAGGGCTATGCCACTTCTGCGTGGGAAGCCGGAGGACAGGGGCCGAAACGACGGGTGTACCATATCACAGATCCGGGAAAGGATTATCTGGTACAATGGATTGACGCGCTCAAAGTACGGCGTAGACGAATCAATTTAATGATCGAAACCTATGAACGGAATGAATCCGTTTCACAACAAGAGTAGAATGGAGACGACGCATGGAGAATTTAGCTCTATATTTAGTGGCTGGCACCTTTGTTCTCTGGTCATTCGCGAAAGACCGCGCTAAAACAAAGCGGTCGCTGCTCAAAGCCTGGAAGTCCTTTGAGAATATGATGCCGCAGTTTCTGGGAATCATTGCCCTGGTCGGCATCATGATCGCCATCTTGAATCCTCAGCTGATCAGCCGGATCATCGGCAGCTCATCCGGATGGTTTGGTGTCGCCGTGGCCTCTGTCGTTGGCGCGATCACGCTCATCCCGGGCTTCATTGCTTTCCCGACCGCCGCGATGCTGATTCAAAATGGTGCCGGATACATGCAGATCGGCGCGTTTATCTCATCGCTGATGATGGTCGGGGTCGTGACGATGCCGCTGGAAATGAAGCATTTCGGCATAAAAGCGACCGTCCTGCGCAATACCTTCGCGTTCATGTTCGCGTTCGCGGCAGCCCTGACGCTTGGACTGGTGATGGGGGAATTATGAAAATTTTCAAACGTTATCTGTTCTTTCTTCTGATGATCGCGCTGACCGGGATCATCTGGCTGCTTAGCCGGGAGATCGGGACAAAAGCAGTCAATACGACGCTGTTCAGTCT
>RZZF01000221.1 GCA_009929975.1 Clostridia bacterium | reverse complement strand
ATTGAACCAACATCAGGTAATACAGGTATTGGTTTAGCCATCGTAAAACATATTTGTGATACTTATAGTTTCGGACTGGATTATAGTATTATCGACACAGACACACATCAAGTTGAAATTTCCTTCCCAGCGACCTAATCTCCCAAATTTCTCCAGAATCGCAAACTAATTTTGCGGTATAACAAATTAAATTTATAACTATGAAAATGTATATTGTTCTTGGGTTCCTGCTTTTGATCTGCATCGGGATTCTGATCCGTCTGATCCTGAATATCCGGATTGATCAGGCCGTCAAACTGGGAGAGGATTAAGCATGAGCAAGACTGATAACACGATGACAAGGCCGGATCAGGCGATTATCCTGCGTACTGAGAACCTCGGACGCAGCTTTCGTTCCGGACATGAGCTGCTCCAGGTGCTCAGCCGGATCAATATCGAAATACCAGGCGGACAGCTGACCATGCTTAAGGGGCGTTCCGGATCCGGTAAGACAACCTTGATGAATCTGCTGGGAGCTCTGGACCGTCCGAGCGAAGGACAGGTGTTTTTCCGTGATCTGGATATTACGGCGCTTTCCGACCATCGCCGGGATCAGCTGCGCCGCCGGGACATGGGGTTTGTTTTCCAGTCCGTCGCCCTGATTCCGACGATGAACGCGTTTGAGAATGTTGAGTTCGCACTGCGGGTGGCCAAGCCTGATGGTCTGGATCGGCGGCAGCGGACAGAGCAGGTCTTGCAGCTGGTTGGTCTGGAACGCAGGATGCGCCACCGCACCCAGGAATTGTCCGGTGGTGAGCAGCAGCGTGTCGCGATCGCCCGGGCGATCGTTCATCAGCCGACCGTTATATTTGCCGATGAACCGACGGCTGAACTGGATACAAGCATGGGACTCCAAGTTGTTCAGCTATTCCGGACACTGGTCGAAAAGGAAGGGCAGACGGTGGTGATGACCACGCATGACCCGAACATGATGGAACTGGCCGACCAGGTCTTTTCACTGGATGACGGGGTGGTGCAGTCATGATGATCGAATGTGAGAATCTGGTTAAGATCTACAAGACCCGTGATTTTGAGGTCCTGGCGCTTCAGGGTCTGGATCTCAATGTTGAACGTGGGGAACTGATGGCGATTATCGGCAACAGCGGTTC
The DNA here is from genome assembly GCA_009929975.1 of Clostridia bacterium. Taxonomy (GTDB): domain Bacteria; phylum Bacillota; class Clostridia; order Saccharofermentanales; family UBA5734; genus SLHU01. The sequence continues at coordinate 2,370 of RZZF01000221.1, read as the reverse complement.
CGGCAAGTCGACGCTTCTGAACATGCTCGGCGGTCTGGACCGTCCGTCCGCCGGCCGCCTCCTCGTTGACGGACATGATCTTCTCAAACTGAATGAGCGCCAGCTGATCGAGTATAAACGGCGGACCGTCGGTTTTGTCTGGCAGAATAACGCACGCAACCTGATTCCCTACCTGACAGCCGTACAGAATGTTGAAGTTCCACTGGTGATCAGTTCAAGCCATCGCCGGCGGCAGCGGGCGGTGGAATTGCTGGATATGGTCGGTATCGCCCACCGCAAGAACAGCCGCCTGCAGCAGCTGTCCGGCGGCGAGCAGCAGCGGGTGGCCATCGCGATCGCGCTGGCCAATGATCCCAGCCTGCTTCTGGCCGATGAACCGACCGGTTCGGTTGACCAGAAGACGACCGCGCAGATCTTTGATCTGTTCGGCCGGCTGAATCAGGAGTTGGGCCTGACCATTGTGATCGTGACCCATGACCGCCAGCTTTCACGTCAGGTCGGACGTGTTGTCGCGATTCGTGACGGACGGACCAGCAGCGAGTTCCTGGTACGCGAGAGCTACCGGGATCGTCTGCGAGACCTCGACCGGCTGGGAAATGATGAGGATGACACGGAGAGTTCGCATGAGGAACTGGCGGTTCTTGACCGGACTGGCCGGCTGCAGCTGCCACGGGAATATCTGGCCGCGATCGGCATTCACGGCCGCGGCATGCTCAAGGCCGAACTGGATGACGGCCGGATTATTCTGACCATTCCGACGGAGCATCCGGCCCAGACAACCGAAACCGCTTCTTCAGAACAGGCGGACGCTCATCCCGACCGCCTGTTTGACTGATCGTGATCCGACAGATCGACGATCATCTGCAAGGCCAGTGAGGATGTCATCTGCCGGCACAGGTGCAGAAGCAGGGCTTCTTCCGTGTCCATGGCACGGCAGACTTGCCTGAGCTTGTACATGCTGATACGTCCGTGGCCATGTTCCAGACCGCTGAGATACGACGGGTCCGTATCAGACCGGTCCGCGAGCCGTCCCTGTGACAGGCCGGCAATCTGCCGCAGCCGCCTCAGAAGCAGGCCGATGATCTTCTGCTGCCATAGCGCATCCGCTTCGATCGCTTGCGTCAAGATCTGTTCTTTTGCCATAATGTACTCCTATTCTTGCGGGTCGTCATCATCAGACGCGACAAAAAAGAACATTAATTGACAAAATATGATAATTTTAATTGAGATGTCTTAATTATAGCTGTTTCAGTTGTAGGCGGCAAGCTTCTGGCAGAGTATAATGGCCATGAGATGACATCTCATGTTGGCGGCAACGTTCAGATCAACAGAACAGGGAGGCGACCATGCCGGAAAAGGCGATATGTGCAGGAATTGTAACGGAGCAGGGAACAGCCGCGCAAGAGGCGGCCTGGCGATCGCTCGAAGAACTGTCTGCCCTGGCTGAAGCTGCCGGGGCCGAGGTGGTCGGCTGTGAACTGCAGGGACGTGGTTCACCTGATCCGGCGACCTTTATCGGAAGCGGCAAACTGGAAGAAATCCGGGTGGCCGCTGCAGCACAGGAAGCGGAATTGCTGATCTGCGATGAAGAACTGACCGGTTCTCAAATGAGAAACATGGCGGCCGCGACAGGCTGCCGGGTGATTGACCGAACCATGCTGATACTCGATATATTTGCCTTGAATGCGCGCAGCCATGCCGGCCGCCTGCAGGTTGAACTGGCGCAGATGCAGTATCAGCTCAGCCACCTGACGGGTCAGGGCGCAGCCATGTCGCGCCTGGGCGGCGGTATCGGCACCCGTGGTCCGGGTGAAAGTCAGCTGGAAACCGATCGCCGGCATATCTACCGGCGAATTCAATCCTTGAAGAAAGCGCTGGACAAGATATCGCGTGACCGCCATCTGCTGCGTCAGCGCCGGCAGAGCGGATCCTTGCTGAACATCGCGGTTGTCGGATATACCAATGCCGGAAAATCAACCCTGATCAACCGGCTGTGCGGCACGGACCTGCTGACGGCGGATCAGGTCTTCGCGACACTTGATCCCGCGGTCCGGCGCCTGGAACTGCCTGATCACAGTACGGTCCTGTTGACTGATACCGTCGGATTCATCCGTAAATTGCCGCACCACCTGGTGGACGCTTTTCAATCAACACTCGATGAAGTCCGTCAGGCTGACGCGATTCTTCAGGTCATGGACGCGGCGGATCCGGATGTTGAGTCCCATTTGAAAGTGGTTGAGGATCTGCTCAGCCGTCTTGACGCAGCTGACCATCCGCGCCTGATTGTTTTCAACAAGGCTGATCAGTTCGGCGCCGGATCCGCGACAGAGGGCGATCTGCACAGTGTGCGCCAGTCATGTGATCTGGAAC
>RZZF01000220.1 GCA_009929975.1 Clostridia bacterium | reverse complement strand
GAACGGGCATCTATACCTGGATCAGATTGACGTCGGCTGAAGAGGGGATATTCAATGCAAGAAAAGAAAAAAGCGGTTGTACAGATGCAGCCGATTACCGATACACTGGAAAAGAACTTCATGCCCTACGCGATGAGTGTCATCGTATCCAGGGCGATTCCCGAGATCGATGGATTCAAGCCATCGCACCGGAAAATACTCTATACGATGTACAAGATGGGCCTGATGGGCAGCCACCGGTCGAAGTCGGCCAATGTGGTCGGACAGACCATGAAGTTGAATCCGCACGGCGACCAGGCGATTTATGAAACGCTGGTCCGTCTGACCCGAGGCAACAGCGCGCTGCTGCATCCGTACATCGATTCAAAAGGTAATTTCGGCCGCCAGTATTCACGTGATATGCAGTACGCGGCAGCCCGATATACGGAAGTGCGGCTCGACGCGATCTGCCAGGAAATATTCAGCGGTCTGGACCGGGACAGTGTCGATTTCATCGATAACTATGACGGGACCATGCAGGAACCAACTCTGCTGCCGGCCAGTTTCCCGTCCATTCTGGTCAACAGCAATCAGGGTATCGCCGTCGGGATCGCCAGCAATATCTGCTCCTTTAATCTGACCGAGGTGTGCCGTGCGGCCATCGCGATGATCCGCGACGCGACCTGCCATCTAGCCGATTACATTCCGGCGCCTGATTTCACAACCGGTGGTGAAATTGTCCGGGAACAGAAGGTGATGGATCAGATCTATCAAAATGGACGTGGCAGCGTCAAGGTGCGCGGGGTCTGCAAAATCGACCGCAAGAACAACTTGGTCGAGATCGTTGAGATTCCCTATACAACAACGGTGGAAGCGATCATCGATGATGTCACGAATCTGGTACGGCAGGGCAAAATCAAGGAGATCAATGATATTCGAGATGAGACCGATCTGTCCGGTCTCAAGATCACCGTTGAATATAAGCGCAATACCGATCCGGACGCGCTGGTCCAGAAACTATTTCGTTTCACCTCGCTGCAGTCAACTTTCGCCTGCAATTTCAATGTCCTGATCAACGGTTATCCGCGTCTGCTGGGTGTACGCGGGATACTGGCCGAATGGCTGGTCTGGCGCCGTTCCTGCCTGCAGCGGGAGTTTTCCTATGAATTGGGCCAGAAGCAGGACCGCCTGCATCTGCTGCGCGGTCTGGAAACGATCCTGCTGGATATCGATAAAGCCATCCACATTATCCGTGAGACCGAGAAGGAAAGTGATGTCATCCCGAACCTGATGGAAGGCTTCTCGATTGACGCGCTGCAGGCTGATTATATCGCGGACATCCGTCTGCGCCAGCTGAACCGTCAGTATATCCTGCAGCGGGTGGCTGATATTGAACGGCTGGTTGATGAAATCAGCGAACTGGAGGCCATTCTCTCTGACCGGTCACGGATTGATGACACAATCATCAGCCAGCTCGAAGCAGTGATCAAGAAATATGGTCAGCCGCGGATCAGCCGGGTTGTTGATGAAGAGGATGTTGAGCAGATGCCTGAAATCGAGATGATTGATGATTTCCGTCTGCGGTTGTTCCTGACTGAGCACGGCTATCTGAAAAAACTGGCCCTGACCTCGCTGCGCAGTGCCGGAGAACTCAAGACCAAGGATGATGACCAGATCATGCAGGATCTGGAGGGCCACAATAAATCTGATGTACTCTGCTTTTCCAATCGTGGCAATGTCTACAAGATCAAGGCCCATGACATTCCCGACCACAAACCTTCCGACCTCGGCGAGTACACGCCCAATCTTCTTGAACTGGAGCAGGATGAACTGATTGTCTTCATCCACATCACAGACGACGACTATGCCGGCCAGCTCCTGTTTGGCTTTGCCAACGGGAAAGTCGCACGAGTGCCGCTTGACGCGTATCAGACAAAAACCAACCGGCGACGGCTGGTCAACGCGTATAATACGGTCTCTCCGCTGGTCGCGATCCATTATCTCGCGCCGGAAGCGGAAGATGAGTTTCTTGCGGCCAGCCAGGCCGGGAAGGTCCTCGTATTCGACAGCCGGCTTGTCCCGCTCAAGGCTACCCGCAGCAATCAGGGGGTCAAGGTGATGACTGTTCGCAAGGGCGACAGCATGGCCCGTCTGGTTCGTCTGGCTGACAGCGAGCTGGCTGATGGGAAAGGATACCGCAAACGAAAAATCCCAGCAGTCGGCAGCTATATCCGTGATGACGATCTGGCTGAACGGCAGATCGGACTCGAGGAGACGTAATTTATGGCAAAAGACCTGTACATCAATGATGATCAGCCGCGCCACCGCTGGCTGCGGCGTTTGTTGACAACACTCCTGATTCTGGTTCTGATGGCCGGGCTGCTGGTTGGCGGCTGGTTTCTGGTTCAGGAACGGCGTTTTGACCAGTATGTCAGTGATTACCGTGCCGCGCTTGACCAGGGGGACTTTGAGACGGCGGTTCAAAAGTATCGCAATGCCCAGGAAAAAGCTCTGACACCGGGACCGATCGAACGGTTTGGTGAACGCTACCGCGACATCATGGTTGAAATCGAATCTCTGACGATGCAGCGGATCGATCTGATTCAGAACAAAATGCTCGCTGGCCAATCCCTGAGCAGCGACGATCTGCAGTTCGCGGAAATGATGGGTGAGGTGACGGCCGTTCATCTGGTCGCCGGTCTGCGCGACATGGCCTCGCGCTACCTGACCTCCGATATCAGCCGACCGGTCCTGCAACGGGCTTTCAGCCAGCTGGCCGGCCTGCCGAATCTGGAAACGGCCGTGGGAACTCTGCCGGATCAGCTGCCGCAGATGACGGAAGCGGCCCCGATGGTGTCCAAGGCAAAACAGGCCCAGCAGAATCAGGAATTCTGGACGGCCTGGGCAATTTACCATGACATCGTCGCCAATCCTGAATGGGCCGGGTTCGTCCATGAGCAGACGCAGCTTTATATTGATGACTGCCGCGATGAGATGTATCAGCCGCTTATGGATGACGCGAAAGCTCTGATGGAGGGCGGACGATATCAGACGGCTGAACAGGCTTTGCTGCGTCTGCGTGAAGTCTTTGCCGCGGACCAGGCGATTGAGCAGGCTTTGCTGGAGACCCGGGACTATCTGCCCGCTGTTCTCAATCCCTGGCAGGGGCCGGTCGAGTTCATCAGTGTCCGGCCCTTGATAATCCGTCCGGACATCGCGTTTGACGGCGATGGCTATGCCGCGACAGCCAACGACGCGATGATCACAGCGACCGAGTTCAGCCGTATGATTGCGCAGCTTTATGAGAATGATTTCATCCTGATTGATTCAGATCTTCTGTACGACCAGGAGCGTCATCTGCAGCCGCTGATGCTGCCGCCCGGCAAAAAGCCGATTGTTCTGGTCATTGACGCCCTCAACTACTATGCCAGCCGCCGGGAAACGGGCAATGCCTGGGATCTGGTCCTCAATCAGGAAGGTGACGTCTGTGCCGTCTATCCGGATGAACAGGGCAATATGGTGGTCGACCGCAACGGTGAGATGATCGGTCTGCTCGATCAGTT
>RZZF01000219.1 GCA_009929975.1 Clostridia bacterium | reverse complement strand
TCGGCAACAGTCCCTGCAGCACACCATCTTCACAATTGACACCGTGAACGGCCGGAAAAATACAATCGGGTCGTTGGCCGCATAACTGGATAAACCAGTCAGCAGGTGATGCCGCCAGCTGACTTTCAGCCGGCGGCAGGATCGCGCTTTCCTGCCAGCGGTCGGCCGGAATGTCTTCATCCCGGCCTTCGAAACGGCGCCATTCGCCCGTCGGCGTGATACCGATCAGAACCAGATCATAGCCGGCCTGTCTCAGCCCCGCGATGATATTGGCAGCTGAGCGCAGCGAAATCAGATATTCTGTTGAGACACCGCCGAAAATAACGGCGACACATTGCTTCATAGTCCATCACCTGATCATCAGATTGACCGGGCACATCGAATGGCTGTGCCATAATCTCCATCCAGTGTATCGTAACAGGTGATGACTGACAAGAATCTCCGCCAGTCTCCGGCCACTTGACAGCAGCCTGCGGATATGGCGTATTGTTACACTGGAGGGAGCGATGAAAATGCTTGAATGGACTGTCAGCCGTGAATACCACCAGCGCAAGCTGATCCGCAGCATCTGCGGCCAGTTTGCCTGGCTGCGGCCTGCCCTGATGTATCGCGCGCTGCGCCGTCGGGACGTGCAGATCAACGGGAACCGGATTCACCAGGACCAGACGGTTCATGCCGGCGATCAGATCCGTATCTATGGGATCAGCCCCGACGCGACAACCGTCCCGGCCACCGGGCCTCAGCCCGAGATCATCGAATCCGGCGACCACCTGCTGATTGTCAGAAAACCTGCCGGAATCAGTGTTCACCGTGATCCTTCCATGCGGCCGGACGAACAGAGCCTGATCGAACGGCTCAAGGATGAGACCGGTGACAGCCGGCTTCGTCTCTGTCATCGCCTGGACCGCCAGACCGAAGGCCTTCTGATCGTAGCCCGCACCCCGGAAATCGAAACCGCGGTGCGTGAGCTGATGGAGCATCACCTGATCATCAAGCGCTATCGCGCCTTGGTACAGGGAGTACCCTCCGCCGGTCAGCCGGTAACGGCACATGACGGTCTCTACTTTCGCGAGTGCCGGGCCTGGCTGGAAAAGCAGACCCGGCAAAAACTGGTTTTCATTCATGAGACCCCGCGGAAAAATGATCAGCCGATTATAACCCGATACCGAATGATTGGCCGTTACCCCGCCCCGAAAGAAGCGCTTAAGGGCGGAACAGGCGGCAAGTCATCTGAATGGGTCAGCGACCTGGAAATCGAACTGCCGACCGGCCGGACCCATCAGATCCGGGCTCATCTGGCCTCGCTCGGCCATCCTCTTCTCGGTGACGGCAAATACGGCCGCAACGAGTATAATCGCCATTTCAGCGGAAAGCACGGACTGCTGCGGCGTCAGCAGTTGACCGCCGTCTACCTGCATTTCAGCGAAAAAATAAAAGGCCCGCTGGCCGCGATGGCCGGACGAACCTTTCAGATTGAGCCTGATTTTGACTGGCCGAAAAACTGACCACTGTGTCAGATATCCCCGATCAGTAAGCCTTTCCCCAGATGACGTCAGTGACGGCGGGTTTGCCGCAGCAGACGCATGACCCATTTTGCTCCGGCTGATCAAACGGGATACAGCGGGAAGTCGCACCGGTCTCCTCCTTGATTTTCGCCTCACAGGCCTCATTGCCACACCATGGGGCGCGGATAAAGCCGGGTTTTTCGGCAATGATCCGGCTGAACTCATCCCAGCCGGCCGCGCTCCAGATCCGCTCATTCATCCGCTTCAGGGCTTTGGCATAAAGATTATCATGAATATCATCAAGCAGATCGCGGACAGACTGTTCCAGCTGATCCAGCGGCAGAACCGTTTTTTCGCCGGTGTCACGCCGTACCGCGACACATTGGCCGGCCGCGAGATCACGAGGGCCGATCTCCAAACGGAGCGGCACACCCTTCATTTCATATTCACTGAATTTCCAGCCGGGCATCCGGTCAGAATCATCCAGACGCACCCGCAGCGATCGTCCCAGACGGTCCTTCATCGCCCTGGCCTTTTCAAGAACACCATCCTTGTGCATGGCGACCGGGACGATCATCACCTGAATCGGCGCGATACGCGGCGGCAGCACCAGGCCGCTGTCGTCGCCGTGAACCATGATCAGCGCTCCGATCGAACGGGTCGAAAGCCCCCAGGATGTCTGGTGGACATACTGCAGCTGGTTATTGCGGTCAGAATACTGAATCTCGAAAGCCTTGGCAAATCCGTCACCGAAATAATGGCTGGTCGCTGACTGAAGCGCCTTCCCATCATGCATCATGGCCTCAACCGTGTAGGTCTCTTCAGCACCGGCGAATTTCTCGCTTTCCGTCTTCCGGCCGCGAATGACCGGAATCGCCAGGGCGTCACGATAGAAATCCGCATAAACCTCCAGCATGCGCAGGGTTTCCTCGCGTGCCTCAGCTTCTGTCGCATGGGCGGTATGCCCTTCCTGCCAGTAGAATTCTGTCGAACGCAGGAACGGACGGGTGGTTTTCTCCCACCGGACCACGGAAACCCATTGATTGTACAATTTCGGCAGATCACGCCAGGACTGGATAATTTTCGCGTAGTGGTCACAAAATAGTGTTTCAGATGTCGGACGGATGCACAGACGCTCAGCTAACGCCTCACTGCCGCCATGTGTGACCCATGCCACTTCAGGCGCGAACCCTTCAACATGATCTTTCTCCTTCTGCAGAAGGCTCTCCGGAATGAACATCGGCATGGCCACGTTCTCATGTCCGGTGTCCTTGAAACGACGGTCAAGATCACTCTGGATATTTTCCCAGATCGCGAATCCATAAGGCCGCAGAATCATGCAGCCTTTGACCGCAGAATAGTCAATCAGCTCCGCCTTGAGCACCACATCGGTATACCACTGTGTAAAATCGGTCTCCATCGCGGTAATTTCCGCGACGAGTTTTTCCTTTTGTTTTGCCATCGTATCCCCCTTACAGCTTCACGCCGCAGATAACAGCCGTCTCCTGAGCGATCGCCAGTTCTTCATTGGTCGGTACGACGAGCACTTTGACCCGCGAATGATCCGTTGAAACTATGGCTTCACGAGATTTAACCGCGGCATTGCGGTATGGATCTATCTCAATGCCCATATAGCTGAGGCCTTCACAGCTGCCGTAACGGATGTCTGAGTTATTCTCACCGATTCCGGCCGTAAAGACCACAGCGTCAACGCCGCCCATCGCGGCCGCGTAAGACCCGATAAACTGGCGGCAGCGATATTTGAACATATCCAATGCCAGAGACGCCCGCTTATGGCCTTCGCCCGCCGCGATATACAGGTCGCGGAAATCACTGCTGACGCCGGAGATTCCTGAGACACCGGATTTCCGATTCATCAGATCATCCACCTCGCGGGTATCCAGTTTTTCCTTTTCCATGAGAAAGGTCACGATCGCGGGATCGATGTCGCCGCAGCGGGTTCCCATGCACAGTCCGGCCAGCGGTGTCAGTCCCATGGAGGTATCGACACACTGGCCGTTGCGGACAGCGGCGATGGAAGAACCATTGCCCAGATGAC
>RZZF01000218.1 GCA_009929975.1 Clostridia bacterium | reverse complement strand
TGATCTTGTCTTCAATCGACTGGCTGTAGTGGATAAAGCGGCAGCCGGCCGCGTTCATGATGTCCGTGATATCCCGTATCGGCAGGTCACGGTCGATCGGGACGACAACCGCGCCGATCGCCATCAGGGCGAAATAGGAGCAGATCCAGTCATAGGAGGCCTCGCCGATCAGGGCGACATGCTGGTCACGCAGCCCGAGCCGGATCAGACCGGTTCCCAGATCCCGCACATCGTCGCGGGTCTCAGCATAGGTCCGGTCGACGGTCTCCGGCCGGGACGGGTCGTCCTTATAGGAAATCGCGACTCGATCCGGGTATCGGGTGGCAACATTTTCCACCATGATACGGAAATCCTCGAATTTTGTTGTCTCATAATAGGGGTAATCGCGGTGTTTCATTCTCATGATGTTACGAACTCCTGAATGCTGCTGATCTGCTGTGGCCGGCAGATGGACCATCAAATAATCACTGTTCAATCTTTGCCATTATAGCACTTCGACCCCCCTGCGCGAGACGATTTGCCGCAGCCTGGCGTGAAAAGCAAGGGCCACCGGCTTCATTCCCAGCGGATCGCCTGAACCGGACAGGCGGTGGCGGCATCGTCAACCGCTGCCACGTCATGAACAGCGATGGTGCTTTGCCGGACAACAGCCACCATTTCATCGGTCAGCTGGAACACATGCGGACAGATCTGCTCGCATAATCCACAGCCGATACAGATTTGAGCCTCTATGATCAATCGCATCGTGATTCCTCCGTTTCTTATTCTAGCCTATCGCGGTGATATCTGTCATGATGAATTTGTAACGGCCGACCGGCTGTTACAGCAGGATATCCTGTGATCTCTGACAGGGGTGGTGGCAGTCGATGAAGAAAACGAAACAGTGGCAGGGCCAGCTCAAGGGCTATGTGGTTGAAAAAACGATCGACCGCTATCTGGCGGAACGTTACGGCGGAGAGTGGACGCTGCGGCAGCCGATATCCGTCCTGCCGCCGCCGCCGCCGCTGCTGATCCGGCAGATCCGTGAGGGCCGCGGCGGCTGTTCGATGACCGCGCTGACCAGTGTGTTCATCTGGCTGCGTCAGAAACATCATCTGACACAGCTGCCGGAGGCTCCAGACGCGCTTTATGAGATGATCAGCCGGATCGCGGCAGGACACGGGTTCCGCCCGGCCAAGGGCCGGACCAATCCCTTCCGGCTGACCGCGATTATCCGGCGTGTCTGGCGCTGGCTTGACCGGCCTGGAACCGGTCGATCCTGGCTCATGGCCGGCCCGCGGCGGATGCTCCGCCTGACCGGGCAGAACCAGCCGTATCTGATGAATATCGCGTTTGGCCATTACGGCTTTCATACGGTAACGGTGACCGGCTGCCAGTTGTGGCAGAGAAAAGCCGCCGGCCGGGAAAGCCGACGGCTGCTGCTTCAGGTTCAGGATGGCTGGACCACCACGCCGCGTTATCTTGATGTATCAGCGATGCGCCGGCCATGGTCCGGTCATTTCACCTTCTACAGCCTGACCGTCGTTCGGCCCGGGTGAATCCCGCTGTTCAGCGGATTTTTTCGAACGCGGCCGGCTGGCTGTTGATCCGGCGGATTGCCTCATAGGTCTCCGCAGAAAACTTCATCTGGCGGTCGTAGGTGTACAGGCCGTTCTGCTCCTGCTCGACATTGGTCAGCTGCGTATAGCAGAACGCACAGATTTTTTCATTGCGCAGCAGGACTTCAGTCAGGCCGCGATACCGTTCCAGGAATTCCGCTTCACTGTGCGGCTGCTGGCCATAGCCCCAGCCGCCCTCCTGTCCCGGGCTCCACCAGGCACCGCCATATTCACTGACGAAATATGGCTGGCCCTCGTATCGCTGACGGTCCGGATAAGTCACATAAGCGGAGGCCCCGTCCTGCATGGGATCGAATTTCTCGGCAAAACGCCGGACATCCTGCTCATAATCATGGATATCAAAAAGATCGGTCCGGACATGATAGTTGCCGCTCGTGTCGATCACCGGACGGCTCGGATCGATTGCTTTGGTGACCAGATAGGTCTGCTCGATCACCGCGTCACATTGTTTGCGGCCCTTGATGTCCCAGGTCTCATTAAAGGGGCACCAGCCGATAATGGCCGGATGGCTGAGGTCACGGCGGACAATTTCCAGCCATTCAGGCAGAAAATACATCAGCGCTTCCGGCTGGCTGTGATCGAGCTCCCAACTGGCATGCTCGCCCCAGACCAGATAGCCGAGACGGTCCGCCCAATAGAGGAAGCGCGGTTCAAACACTTTTTGATGCAGCCGGGCGCCATTGAATCCGAGTGACATCGCCAGTTCGATATCCTGGCGCAGGGCCGCGTCGTCCGGGGCGGTATAGATCCCCTCCGGATAAAATCCCTGATCGAGAATCAAACGCTGGAAAACAGGTTCGCCATTGATGTACAGGCCGGCGGCGCGCAGCTCCAGATCGCGGAAACCGCAATAGGAGCGGACATGGTCAATCAACTTGCCATCCGCATCCGTCAGTGAAAGGTCAAGGTCATACAGTACCGCCTGCCCGGGCTGCCATGGACGCAAGGCAGCGGCTGCTGCCGGTTCCGGTGTCAGCATGAGGCTCTGGCTGCCGGCCTGGGCCCTGATCTGGCCGGACGCGAGAATATCACCATTCTCCGGATCTTCCAGGCGGGCGGTCAGGGTCAGTGGCTTGTCGCTGTGACGGCAGATCTGCGGCGTGAGGAGTACCTGGCGATTGGCCCAGTCCGCGCGGATGCCCAGCTGCTCGATGTAATCATTCCCGACAAGCTCCAGCCAGACTGTCTGCCAGATTCCGGTTGTCCGGGTATAGGAACAGCTGTAGGAGTGATAGCGGGAGCTTTGTTTGCCTGCCGGCTGCCGGCCGCTGCGGACATCATCCGCCGCATAGACCGTGAGGGTATTGTCTCCGTCGTGAACCAGACGGGTGATATCAAAGGAGAAACTGCTGTAGCCGCCCTGGTGGCGGCCGACCGGCTGCTGGTTGATCCAGACTTCGCATTGATAGTCCACCGCGCCGAAATGCAGGATGACCCGCTGTCCCTTAAGCTCGGACGGCAGCGTGAAACTGCGCCGGTACCAGACTGCCGCGACAAAATCGGTCTCACCGAGACCGGACAGCCTGGACTCTGGACAGAAAGGAACCTGAATCTGCAGCGGCAGGGAGTGTTCATCGCGGAACCACTTGCGTTCCCTGCCACTGTTGCCGGGATCAAAAGCGAATTGCCATGGACCATTCAAGTTCTGCCACTGTGAACGAACCAGCTGCGGCCGCGGATATTCGGGGCGGGGAATCGGCATCTGAGTCATGGATCTGTACCTCCTGATTCAGCCGGCAGACCGGGGGCGGCCTGTGCCGGTTGTTTTACATACCAGTCTGGGGATTGAGCCGGATCCGGATCACTTGTCCTTCATGCACATAATGCGCGAAATTGGACTCGTCTCCGTTGCGGATATAATCAATGACCCAGTCCCCCTGCTCAAAGTGGCCTTCTTCCACCGAGAGGAAGTTGAGCTGGGTCGCCTGCCGTGATGTCAGGTGCGGATAGGGATTCATG
>RZZF01000009.1 GCA_009929975.1 Clostridia bacterium | reverse complement strand
CCCCCTGAACCGCCTGGGTCAGACGGAAAACGACTTCACCTTCTGACGCATACGGCGCGATCGTCGGGTTTGTCTGTTGTTCAATCAGGTCCATCAGCTCTGATTCCGCTGACGACTCGCCAATGCCGATCATCCGGACGAAGCGGTGATGCAGCCTCGTTTCGCTGATTTCGCGAATCCAGGGCGCGACGAGCCCACCGAACATCGGACGCATTTCCGACGGAGGACCGGGCAGGAGCACCAGATAGACCGTACGGTCGGAATCATTGATCGTCAGGATCGCGCCGGGTGCCGTACCATGATCATTATCAAGCACCCTGGCATGTTCCGGCATCAGCGCCTGTTTCCAGTTATTATCTGTGACATGGATGCGGCCCAGCTGGGTAAAGTAGGCGGCGATCCGCTGCCGGCTGTGTTCATCTGTCTTGAGCGCGACACCTGCGAATTCGGCGGCAGTCGCCATGGTCAGATCATCACGGGTCGGTCCCAGACCGCCGGTCAGGATGACCAGGTCTGAACGCGACGCGCTTTGCTTGAGCGCGGCCAGCAGGCGCTGCCGGTTGTCGCCGACGACGGTCTGGTAATAAGATGTGACACCAAGATCACTCAGTTCACGGGCCAGCCACGCGGCATTGGTGTTGACAATCTGGCCGAGAAGCAGTTCGGTGCCGACACAGAGGATCTCTGCTGATCGAATAGGCTGCATAGGAAGAGTCTCCTTATCCGGACGATTATTTACGCGCTCAGGCGGTATCAGGCTCAGGCGGTAATGGTATCAGCTGACGGGAACTCATCCTGCCAATGGTGCTGACGAAGGAACGCCTTGACGGTATTTTCCAGGAGCATGGTGATCGTCATCGGTCCGACTCCGCCGGGAACGGGCGTAATCGCAGCCGCGATGTCCTGAACAGCTGGAAAATCGACATCGCCGGTCACTTTTCCGTCGTCACCACGGTTGATGCCGACATCGATGACGGCAGCACCGGGTTTGACGAAATCAGCGGTGACGAATCCGGCCCGGCCGACCGCCGAGATCAGGATATCCGCCTGGCGGCACAGGGCCGGCAGATCACGGGTTCTCGAGTGGGCGACCGTCACCGTGGCATGTGCGTTCAACATCAGCTGGGCAACCGGTTTCCCGACAATATTGCTGCGGCCGATGATGACACAGCGCTGACCGCTGATGGGGATCTCATAATGCCGCAGCATGGCCATGATCCCGGACGGAGTGCAGGAAACAAGACAATCCCGGCCCATCGAGAGCAGACCAATATTGACAGCGTGGAACCCGTCGACATCCTTCTCCGGCTGGATGGCCTGGGTGATCACGAACTCGTCGAGATGGGCCGGCAGCGGCAGCTGGCAGAGAATACCGCTCACCTGTTCATCATGGTTCAGGGTCTCAATCAGTTCAAGGACATGTTTTTGTTCCGCGTCTGCCGGCAGCTCATAGCCGAATGAATGGATGCCGCATTCACTGCAGGCCTTCTGCTTATTGCGCACATAGATGCTGGATGCCGGGTCCTCACCGACCTGGATGACGGCCAGACCCGGCCGGACGCCTTTTCCCTCCGTGATGCGCTGAACCTGTGCGGCGATCTGACGGCGCATGGCCGCGGCCAGTTCTTTTCCGTTGATGATGGTTGCCATCGTTGATTTCCCCCTTATCAGTTCCGTTTATTCTGCTGGATCCCGCCGGCTTCCGGCTTCCCTGTCCTGACGGCGGGATCAGAGCATCCGGTCCGGTTCCGATCAGATCGGTCCGCCCGGCCATACGAAGTGCTTTTGCCACAAGCGGCCTATTTTTGGCGTATCGGTATTGCAGCAGAGCGCGCTGCATGGTTTTTTCCTCACCTTTGACAACATGAATCGGTTTCATCGTCAAAGGATCAAGTCCCGTATGATACATGGTCGTCGACAAAGTACCCGGTGTCGGATAGAAATCCTGCACCTGCTCCGGTATGACCTGTCCGCGATGAATGACTTCCGCCATTTCAATCGCGTCATCCAGGGTACAGCCCGGATGTCCGGATATCAGATACGGCACCAGATACTGCTTCTTATCCAGTTCAATGTTCTTTTCCGTGAACAGCCGGCTGAACCGTTCATACACTTCCGGCGGCGGCTTGCCCATAGCAGCCAGGGCCTGCCGGCTGTAATGCTCGGGCGCGACCTTGAGCTGCCCGCTGACATGGTAGCGGCACAGCTGATCGAGAAAATCATTCTCCTGATCCAGCAGCAGATAGTCAAACCGGACACCGGAACGGACAAAGACACGTTTGACTTTGTCCAGCTGGCGAATACGGTTCAGCAGATCCATATAAGGACGGTGGTCAGCTTCAAGCGCCGGACAGGGCTCCGGAAAGAGACACTGCCGATTGCGGCAGACACCGCCGCCCCGCTGTCTGGCGCAGGCCGGACGGGCGAAATTGGCGGTTGGCCCGCCAACATCATGGATATACCCTTTGAAATCCGGCTGCCCGATAATCCGTTCCGCTTCCCGCACAACCGATGCTTCACTGCGATGCTGGATGATTCTGCCCTGATGCAGCGCGATCGCGCAGAAATGACATCCGCCGTAGCAGCCGCGATGGCTGACAATACTCATACCGACTTCAGCGATCGCCGGAACGCCGCCGGATGCGTCATACACCGGGTGCGGCCGGCGGGTATAGGGCAGATCATAGACACGATCCATTTCCTCCGTCCGCAGCGGCCGCTGCGGCGGGTTCTGGATCAGGAGGCGGTGCCCATGCGGCTGGATCAATGTCCGCCCATGCTGCGGATCCTGCTCCAGATACAACATGCGGAATGCCAGGGCATAGGCGGTCTTATCCGTAGAGACGGTCTCGTAGTCGGGCAGCAGGACATACTGCGAATCCGCCGGAAACAGCTGATCCAGATCATCAGGCAGGGAATCCGGATCACATGGTCGCCAGAACCAGTCGCCAAACCCAGGCTGTTCCAGAAACGCGGCCGTTTTTTTCGGCAGCTGGTCCTCACGGACCAGTGAGCAGGTGCCGCGCAGGCTGTTCAAGCTGCTGACCGGTACACCGCGGTCGAGCAGTCTGGCAATCTCCAGCAGGGTCAGTTCGCCCATTCCGTAGACCAGCAGATCAGCCTGGCTGTCCTGCAGAATGCTGCGGCGGACTTTGTGGTCCCAGTAATCATAATGGGCCATCCGGCGCAGGCTGGCTTCAATCCCGCCGATGATCAGCGGGATATCCCCCATCTGGTCGCGCACCATGTTGCAATAGCGGATGGTGGCCCTGTCTGGCCGGCGGCCGCCCTGGCCACCGGCTGAATAACGGTCATCAGTCCGCGGACGGCGTGCGGCCGTATAATTGTCAACCATCGAATCAACCACGCCTGAAGCGACCAGGACCGCCAGACGCGGACGACCCATCGCCATGACATCGCTGGGGTGATCGACAGACGGCTGGGCAATCAGCCCGACCCGAAAACCTTCCGCTTCGAGCAGCCGGCCGAGAATGGCCGGCCCGAAGCTGGGGTGATCAACATAAGCGTCACCGCAGACAATGAGAAAATCCAGTTGATCCCAACCGCGTGCTGCGCAGTCAGCGGCGCTGACCGGCAGAAAATCAAGACGATTCATGTGCATCTCCCATATCACCCTTGGCCTGCAATTCCATCAACTGCGCCCGGGTAATCAGGACCTTGCGCGGTTTGCTTCCTTCAAACGGGCCGACGAAGCCGCGGTCATGCAGACTGTCGATCAGGCGTGCCGCCCGTGGATATCCAACATTCATCCGCCGCTGCAGCAGCGATACGGATGCGTAGCCAGTCTCTACCACCGTTTCCAGGGCCTGCGGCAGCAGTTCATCGTCATCACTGCCCCCCTGATGCCGGCCGTTGCCGACGGAGGCCGTCATGATCACGTCGGTGACGGATTCATCATAATCGGCTTGATGCTGGCCTTTAATGTAATTCAAGACACGCTCAACTTCCGGGTCTGATATGAAGGCACCCTGACCGCGTACCGGTTTCGCCGCGCTCTGCGGATAATACAGCATATCGCCTTTCCCCAGCAGTTTCTCCGCGCCGCCGGTATCGAGGATCGTGCGCGAGTCAACCTGGGACGCGACCGAAAACGCGATACGGGACGGAATATTCGCTTTGATGACGCCGGTAATGACATCAACAGACGGACGCTGTGTCGCGATGATCAGGTGAATGCCGGCGGCACGCGCCATCGCCGTCAGACGGGCGATCGCGTCCTCGACCTCAGTCGGGGTTGTGGCCATCAGGTCGGACAATTCATCGATGACCAGAAGCATCAGCGGCAATTTTTCATAGGAGTCATCCTGATCCCGCTCAGCGGCAGCCTGGTAGGCCTTGATGTCGCGGACTGATTTATCAGCGAACAGCCCATAGCGCCGGGTCATCTCATTCACCGCCCAGATCAGGGCATTGGCCGCTTTCTTCGGATCGGTCACCACCGGGGTGATCAGATGCGGAATCCCGTTATAGACATTGAGTTCTACCACCTTGGGATCGATCATGACCATTTTCACTTCGTCCGGCCGGGCTTTGAACAGGATGCTCATCAGAATTGAGTTGATGCAGACCGATTTACCTGAACCGGTGGCACCGGCGATCAGAAGATGGGGCATACGGGTCAGGTCGCACATCAGCGGACGTCCCTGTATGTCGCGCCCGAGCGCTACGGTCAGCGGTTCGTGCCGGCTCTGCTGGTATTCCTCTGACTGCAGCAGGTTGCGCAGAAGCACCGGTGTTGTTTCCTTATTGGGGATCTCAATGCCGATCGCGGCCTTGCCGGGAATCGGTGCTTCAATCCGCACACCGATCGCCGCCAGATTCAGCGCGATGTCATCAGAAAGGCTGACAATCCGGCTGACCTTGACACCGGGTCCCGGTGTCAGCTCGAATCGCGTAATCGTCGGACCTGTACTGTGGCGGACGACCTTGGCTTCGATTCCGAAGCTGTTCAGGGTCTGTTCAAGCTTGCGTCCGAGACGGTTGATCTCCATCTGGTTATTCACGGTCTTCTGGGGTGCTTCCCGGGTCAGAAGATCGAGGGGCGGCGGCTGCCAGATATTCAGCTGGCGACTGCCGGCTGCCGGTTTGACAGCTTTCGCCGCGCCGGGATCATGACTGCGGTCATTCCAGGCATGCCGGTCTGATTCTTCAGTCAGTTGTTCGGCCGCTTCAATATAAGGCGCTTCCTCAGGGTGACCGGCCATCTCAGAATCATCCGGCTTATGCTCCGCCTGATCAAGGGGCTCCGTCAGGCGATCCGCGTCATGGCCGGCCATCTCAGTACCGCCGATCACCGGAATGACCGGGGTCTCTTCATCACCGGAAGGTGCGGTGATCCATTCCGCTTTCCTGACACGCAGATCATAGGGTGATGCCTGCGTCAGACGGTCCTGCGGGTCATTTTGCGGTTCATTCCGTTCGCTGGCGGAAAGATCCGCCGCCGGTTCCTGATCAGTCAGAAACCCGGGGATGGAAAGATCGGCCTGGGGAAGCTGTCCGGCCGCTTCTTCTTCACCGCGTCCATGCGGCGACCAGAGGCGACGCAACTGCGAGACCCAGCTTTCACGATCAGATCCATGTTGACCAGCAGACTGAGGCTTATCTGCTTTCCCCTCTCCGGCATCTGCCTCCAGCTTCAGGTCATAACTGCCGCGGTCCGTTTTTTCATCACGCCGCTGCTGCCGCAGGCTGGTCACACTGCTCTGTACGGCCTGGTTGACCTTGCGCTGGGTCTGGCGGATCACCTGGGCCGTCTGCCCGACCGCCCGGGTCAGCGAGACATTCAGCAGCAGAACCATCATGGACAGGATCAGCGCGGCCAGAATGATGATGGATCCGGTTGATCCGGCGATGGACTCTATCGCGAGGGCCAGCAGACCACCAAGCAAGCCGCCCGGCAGCAGTCGCTGCGGCGAATTGAGAATCGATGGATCGACCCCGGTCTGCCATAACCGGCGCAGTCCGGCAAACGCCAGCGGACCTTTCTCATCCGTGAAACTGAGCTGGCGGATATCCGCCAGACTGATCGTGACGGTCTGCAGCAGTGCCGCCGTCGCGATGAGCAGGATAAATACATAGGTAAAACGAAGACGGGTCACGCGCATGCGCTTTTCCAGCAGATAATCGATGGCCATATAGAGAAAAACCACCGGCAGTGCCAGTGCGCAGACACCGAGCAAACCGCGGCCGCCATCGAGAAAAAAACGGCCCAGCCAGCCCATCCGGGCCTCAGGCCAGTAATAGGCGAAAGCCAGCAGCAGCGCCGCGGCCAGGTACAAGACTCCGTTGATTTCACGTTTTTTATCGATACGGGCTGCCATCAGACGCCTCCGTTTTCCGGCCGCGTCTGCCGCAGCCGCCGATCCAGCGTCAGCAGTGCTGTCACCGTTTTGCCATCACGGATATCACCGCGGTCGATCATCGCCAGAAGATCGGCCAGCCGATAACGTTCGCAGTGGAGCAGTTCACCCGGATCAGGTTCTGCCTCTCCCTGGTGCAGGCCTGTCGCCAGATAAATATGCAGAATCTCACTGCAATAGCCCGGGGATGGATACATCACCGCCAGCGGTTCCAGACAATCCGCGGTCAGACCGGTCTCTTCTTTCAGTTCGCGTTCGGCGCAGACCGCCGGATCCTCCCCCGGTTCAAGTTTGCCGGCTGGAATTTCCAGCATCAGTTCCTCAAACGGGCTGCGAAACTGCCGTACCATGGCGACCATTCCGTTCTGATCCAACGCGACCGTACAGGCACCGCCATGGTGCCGGACGATTTCCCGACGGCCCTGCTGGCCGTCGCTCAGCCGGACCTGACGGACTTCGACTGAGAAAACCCGTCCATTAAATATGGTATCCTGATCAATTGTCGTTTCAAACAAGGGAGCCTTCCTTTCGCTGCCGTTCATTGTGTTTCCGGCGGGCCCGGCACAGTGTCCGCTTCGCGTTCGCGTAATTTCTTGATTTCGTCAACGGCCAGCTGGTCGCAGCGATTGTTCAGTTCATGATCCGCATGCCCCTTGACCTTGACCCAGCGGATCTGATGCGGTGCGGCCAGTTCAAGCAGCTGCCGCCACAGATCCTGGTTGCTGACCGGATCGCCGGCGGCATTTTTCCAGCCGCGCCGCTGCCAGTTGTCCAGCCAGCCCTGAGTGAAGGCAGACACCAGATAAGCGCTGTCACTGAACAATTCGATCCGGCAGGCCCGTTTCAACTGGCGCAGGGCTTCAAGCGCGGCGGTGAGCTCCATCCGGTTGTTGGTGGTCTGGACCTCGTTGCCGCTGATGACTTTTTCATGGCCATTTGCCTGCAGGATCGCTGCCCAGCCGCCCGGACCGGGATTGCCGGAACAGGCACCGTCAGTATAGATCTGTACCGTCTGACTCATGACGGCTTATCCGTTCTCAGTTGTCGGGAGCGTTCAGCCGCCGCACCCACCGCGTCAATCACCGCGGCACGTAATCCGCCATGTTCCAGAACGCGCAGGGCTGCCGCGGTGGTTCCACCCGGCGACGTAATCTGATCCCGGAGCACCGCCGGATGCTCTTGACTCTCCAGCACCAGGGCCGCCGCTCCCTCAACCGTCCGTGCTGCCATCTGCAGAGCCTGCTGCCGGCTGAGGCCTTGTGCGACCGCACCGTCAGCCAGTGCTTCAATCATCATCAGGACATACGCCGGTCCGCTGCCGGAAAGGCCGGTCACCGCGTCAAAAAGTGCTTCCGGAACATCAGCCGCCAGACCACAGACGGTAAACATGGACTGTGCGGTGGCCATGATCTCGGTGGTTGCCTGATCATAACAGATCGCGCTGACGCCCTGCCCGATGACCGCCGGCAGATTCGGCATGACCCGGACAATCGCCGGTTGTCGGCCGCTCCAGCCGCGCAGATCTGCCAGTGTCAGGCCGGCTGCGATTGAAACGAGAACCTGACCGGGCTGCCAGTCAGCGGCAAGTGTCTTCAGTACAGACGGAGCGACCTGGGGCTTGACAGCCAGCAGCACCCAGTCAGCCTGTCTGGCGGCGGCCGCCGGTGACACAGCGGTCTGTACCGTGTATTCAGCGGCGAAGGCGGTCATCACAGCCGGATCCGCGTCATAAACCGTAATCTGTTCTGCGGTAATCCAGTTGGCAGCAAGCCAGCGCCTCAACAGAGCCTGGCCCATTTTTCCGATGCCTATGACAGCTAGTTTCATATTTCCTCCACCGGTTGTCTTTCCAGACGGCCAGCGATAAATCTGACAGTCCATGAAAATAATAGCATGTGGCCGAAAGACATGCAAACAGCCGTATGACAGTACTTTCAGCCGATCATGAAGCGTCTGTGTGGTTGTTGACATTCATAATATCAGATGATATCATGAATCTCGCGCCTAGGGGAGTGGCTCAACGGTAGAGCAACGGTCTCCAAAACCGTCGGTTGCGTGTTCGAATCGCGTCTCCCCTGCCAGAAATCCTGAAGTCTCGCGGCTTCAGGATTTTTCTTTACCATCCGCCGGTGACCGGTTTTAGCTCAAACAGGGCCTTCAGCGGCGGATTGACGACCCTGTATTCAGCCGGAAGGCAGCAGATACGTGTGAATCGACGGCCGGTGGAACGGGTGGATCCGGGCTGCGAATCGAGCCGCCAGTAGAACGGCAGATCCGAATTGATCGATAGGCTCGGTCCCTGTTCCATGTCACAGCTGAGCCGGTGGCATTCACCATAAACCAGACCCTCTGTCTGGTCCATCCGGTCGATCTCCGACTGATACTGGCCATAGACCGCGTCCTGCCGCAATCCGGCCAGACCCGGTTCAGGACCACGTCCCTGCCAGCTAAGCTGCGTGCAGGCAGCACTGACCGGATAGTCCAGACCGATCCCCGGGATTGGCCATGTCCAGTCATTTCCGCTTTCGAGCAGGCTCAGGCTGAGATAAACCCGCAGCGATCCGGCGGCGTCAATTTCATAACGGGTGTATAAATCAAAATACGGCAGGCCGCCTGCCGGTCCGACATGTTCACGAACCGTCACCACAGCCTGCTGGGCATCCGCCTGATGCTGTACCGCGATAATCTGTGCCACCGGATTGAGCAGCCCGTGTTCCTGCCAGAGCGGCAGCCACGGCAGAGACAGGTGATCCGGCTGAGTGATGAGACGCGGCCGCAATCCGGTAGTCAGTCCGCTTTGTTCGATCAGTTCCGATTCACCGATCCGCCAGCTTTCCAGACAGCCGCGAATGGTATTGAAGACAAACCAGAAACGTGAACCGGACACAATCAGCTGGTGCCGGTCCTGATCGAGCCGCAGATAAGATTTCCGCCGCGGCGCGTCAGGTTCACGGTCAGGCTGGCTGATCAGAAATTCCTCCTGTGTGATTGCCTCGCCATAGCCGCACCATAAGGTCTGCTCAGCCCGTCGGATCTCAAAGCGGACCCGATAGGCCGCTTTCTGTGAAAGGCCGTCTTCACCATACCAGAGTTCAAAAAACTGCTCGCCGCCGGGTTCAACCCGCTGCAGGTCCAACTCGCCGGCCAGTTCAAACCGTCCATCGCGCAGCAGAACCCAGCTGATTTTACAGGTCTCAGAGGTCTGGCTGTATTGATGGTTGTGCAGGATGAATGCGCCATTGGCCGCGTTGACCGCCTCAATGCTGACGGGACGGAGCACATGACGCAGGGCTTTGAGCAGCGCTCCTGGATGGTCGCCGGCGATAAGCAAAGGCCATTCATTCTCACCGGCTGACTGCGGCGGCAGCCAGTGGCCCAGCGCGATCGCGAAATCAGTCACGGTCCGCGGCTGCCGCAGCCAGGACGGGATCAACTCATCGGCCGGCGGCATCTGGCCGCGCCAGTGCAGAACCGGCGCTTCCGGATCAGAAAAATCAAAATCCTGCCAGACACGTGTTAAGTCCAGAGACCGGATCGCCTCAGTCAGATGGTCCGGAAGCATCCGGTGGTGTGCCAGCATCGGTACATGCCAGGCAAGCAGGCAGGCGTGCAGGCGGTCCCGGGCGATCTGGCGCCGGCAGACATCCAGGGCATAGTCATGAAACTGGATATCCCGGCTGATCTGAGCCATGATCCGCGGATCCGGATCCACAGGAATATCCGCGATGACATAAACCCCATACACATCACAAAGTTCAAGGAATATCGGATCTGGCGGCAGCTCCCGAATCAGCAGCGCGTTCAATTGATAACGCTTCAGCTGCCGGATATGACGGACCATGGCCGCGATATCCGGCACGGTCTCCCATATTTTCGCCTCATGCCAGACCGCTGCCATCAGCTGAAACGGCCTGCCATTGAGCTGCCAGCCATCCCGGGTCTTCTTCAGCTGCCGGAAACCGATCATCTGACGGTAACAGACCAGATCGCGGCCCTGAGCGTCTTCCACACCGATCACCAGATCATAGACGACCGGATGCTCATCAGACCAGGCATCCAGGCCGTGGATCACTGTTTCGAGCTGGAAACGGGCCTGGGCCTGGACTGGACTGGGCCAGTCATTGTTTTCCCGGTCGATCGGCCTCAGGTCAATTGACTGGCGGACATCATACAGGCAGTTTCCGCCATCATAGAGCGAGATACGCAGTCTGGGCCGGTCAAGTGAAATCCGGTAGGAGAGCAGATGCAGGTCGAGCGCCAGCTGCCAGCTTTGCGGATCTTCATCCATTTTCGTCTCGACCTGCAGATCATAGAGCGTGACCGGAGGCACCGCCTCCAGGTAGATATCCCGGAAGACAGCGGCCGCGGTCATCCCGTTGTCCCGCTGCAGATAGGAGCTGGTGGCCGTTTCCCAGATCAACAGAAACACGTCATTTTCGCCATCGTGGATGAACTGGGTGACATCGAATTCCGCGCACTGCCCGCCTTCGCTGTAGCCGGCCAGCCGCCCGTTGATGTATAGATGAAACGCCTGCAGGACACCGAGCAGTGTCAACCGTTTGCGCTGGCTGCCCCATGTGACGGGAAGCCGGCAGCGGCGATGCAGCACAGTCACCGGCTGATCAGACTTGATCGCGGGCCAGTCCAGAAGATAGCCGGCTGAACGATCCGCCGCTGGCGCTCCGGCTGGCAGCCAGGGAATTTCAATCGGCTCAAATCCGGAACGATAGGAAAGAATATTGTCAGGCAGATCCGCGACACTACGATAGCGGCGGCGGCCCCAGTCACCCCGCAGTGATACAATCATCGGTGAGGCCTCACGCGGGTGGCTGGCCTGCTCTTCAAGGCATCCCGCCCGGTCCGGGAATGGAATCAGGTGGGCATGCGGCGGCAGACGACGGATATGTCGGATCTCCGGCCGGGCCCAATCGGGCAGGCCTTGCGGACCCGGATAACAGTTTTCCAGCATTGACGTTGACAGACCGGTCGGCCACCGTTCTGTCATCCTCCTTTCCCGTGGATCATCGTCATGAATGTTGTCTGTTTTATCGTATCAGATGCGGCGACAGGTTGCGACTGTCTGGTCGAAATAGAAAAACACGCTCCTGTCCTGACGGACAAAAACGTGTCTGATGTGGTCGGAGTGACCTGACTTGAACAGGCGACCTCTTGCACCCCAAGCAAGCACTCTAGCCAAACTGAGCTACACCCCGAAGCCTTTACAAGTTTAATCGAGACAGCTCGGGATGTCAATAGACCTGCGGCACAGGCCGCAGGTCTATCAAATTCACGTTTGGCGATTCAGGCCGGACGCCTGGTTGTCAGTCTCCGGGAATCAGAATGAACGCTCATTGCGGGGCTGTCCATCTTGTTCAGGACGACGCTCGCGGGGTCCGTTCTCACCACGGGGAGCCTGTGCTGAATGATCTCTCGGCGGACGACGGTCATTTCCGCCACGAGGTCCGCGGTCATAACCACCACGTGATCCGCGGTCATTTCCGCCGCGCGGCCCACGGTCGCTTCCACCGCGCGGTCCGCGGTCACCACGGTCGCGATCCATGCGCGGCCGGCGTTCAGACGTATCAACCTCCTGGAAGTTCTCCGGTCTTTCCGTACAGTCACGGATCGAAAGGTTGATCCGGCCCTGGCTGTCGATTTCGATGACTTTGACCGTCACCTCATCGCCTTCCTTGACGACATCTTCAACGCGTTCGACGCGCTGCCAGGCCATCTTGGAAATATGGACCAGTCCCTCTTTGCCCGGCAGGAACTCGACAAAAGCACCAAAGCTCATCAGCCGTGTGACATGCCCGGTGAACACCTGGCCGATGTCGGGATCATGCGCGATCCCCTTGATCATGGCCATCGCTTCATCAGCGGACGCGGGATTCGGTGAAAGAATGAAGACGCGGCCGTCATCCTCGATATCAATCTCAACGCCTGTTTCTTCAATGATCCGGTTGATCACCTTGCCGCCCTGGCCGATGACTTCACGGATCTTGTCGACCGGAATCGTCATCTGGATGATTTTGGGCGCGTATTTTGACAGTTCTTCACGCGGCTCGGCAATACACGGCAGCATCACATCATTGATGATCTGCAGACGTCCCTTGCGGGTCATCGCGAACGCGTCGCGGATGATATCCATGGTCAGGCCGTCGACTTTGATGTCGACCTGGATGGAGGTGATGCCTTCAGTGGTACCGGCGACCTTGAAATCCATATCGCCGAAAAAGTCCTCAATCCCCTGAATATCCATGAAGACCAGATAATCTTTCTCATCTTCCTCATTGACGATCAGACCGGCGGATATGCCGGCGACAGGGCGCTTGATCGGAACACCGGCATCCATCAGGGCCAGCGAGCTGGCGCAGACGGAACCCTGCGAGGTTGATCCGTTGGACATCAAGATCTCGGAAACGCAGCGGATCGCGTAAGGGAAAGTCTCTTCATCCGGCAGCACGGCAAGCAGTGAACGCTCCGCCAGCGCGCCGTGGCCGATTTCGCGGCGTCCCGGTGACCGGGCAAACTTCGCCTCGCCCACGCTGTATCCCGGGAAATTGTAGTGGTGCATATAGCGCTTCTCATCCTCATTGTCGAGGCCGTCGAGAATTTGCACTTTGGACAGAGAACCGAGTGTACAGGTCGTCAGGACCTGTGTCTGGCCGCGCTGGAACAGGCCGCTGCCATGTGTCCTCGGCAGCAGTCCGACATCCGCGGACAGCGGGCGGATCTGATCGAGTGAACGTCCGTCCACACGGCGATGCTCACGGAAGAGATATTCGCGGACGACTTTCTTTTCCAGCTGATAAATCGCGTCGCCGACCAGCGGTAGCCACTCTTCATTGACTGTTGTGACTTCGGCTTTCACCTGGTCGGTCAAAGCGGCAATATTGGTGTCGCGGACACTCTTGTCATCCGACAGAATGGCTTGACGCATCGACTCATACACCAGATCACGGGTCAGGTCTGTCAGTTCCTGTGGAATAACTTTCGGGGTATAGGCGATCTTTTCCTTGCCGATCTCGCGGACGATGTCCTTGATGAAGGCAATGATGCCCTTGATTTCCTCATGAGCCGCGGCGATGGCTTCCAGCATCAGTTCATCCGGAACCTCATTGGCTCCGGCTTCAATCATGTTGATTTTCTCCGCCGTTCCGGCGACTGTGACATGCATCTGGCTTTCCGCACGCTGCTTCTCGTCAGGATTGACCACCGGTTTGCCGTCGATCAGACCGACATGGACCGCTGCGATCGGGCCATTCCAGGGGATATCGGAAATTGACAGCGCGATCGAAGTGCCGACCAGCGCGGTAATATCCGGCGAGCAGTCCTGGTCCACGGACAGCACCAGATTGTTGACAGCGACGTCATTGCGCAGGTCGCTCGGGAACAACGGCCGGATCGGCCGGTCGATCATCCGTGAAGTGAGGACGGCTTTTTCGGTCGGACGTCCTTCACGTTTGATGAAGCCGCCGGGAATTTTACCGACACTGTAATGCTTCTCTTCGTAATCGACACTGAGCGGGAAATAGTCAATTCCCGAACGGGGGGTCGCGCTCATGGTCGCGTTGGATAAAATGACCGTTTCGCCGTAGCGGATCAGAACAGCGCCATTGGCAAACTGGGCGAGATGGCCGGATTCGACAGACATCGGACGTCCGGCGACGGTTGTTTCAAATACTTTCTTCATTCATTGACCTCCTGGTACAAGATACGGTTGTCTTCCACAGGCGGTAGTTTGTAGGGTCCGGGGCCGCGGTTTCAGCCACGCAGCCTACCTTCTACTGCCTGTCGGAAAGTGCAAATAATGGTGAGCGACATCGCGCCCACCATTATCAGCCATTCGGGTTTACTTTCTGATGTTCAGTTTGGCGATGATCGTACGATAACGCTCAATATCCAGACTTGTCAGATAATCGAGCAGACCGCGGCGGCGACCGACCATCATCAGAAGGCCGCGCCGTGAATGATGGTCATTCTTGTGCTCCTTCAGATGTTCAGTCAGATGATTGATCCGTTCAGTCAGAATCGCGATTTGAACCTCAGGGGATCCGGTATCACCCTCGTGCAGGGCATACGTCTTGATCAGTTCTTCTTTTCTTGCTTTGTCCATGTTTTCCTCCTAATGAACCGATGACAAAGTCGTGGTTGGACGTTCCGACAACTGTGTCACGGCATACTTATGATATATTACCAGAATATTCGCCGGGTGTAAACTGTTACCCGCCAGCGGTTCTGTCAGCTGAATCAGACGATTCGGATGGCAGCGGCTTTTTGCCCATTGATTTTTCCAGCGCCTTGGCAACCGCGGTTCCCGCCAGTGTGATGACCGGCACTTCAACCAGCACATTGATCCCGGCCAGCGCCACGATGATCGCCAGACCGGTTGATCCGAACGACTGAAGCAGGTCTGTCTGCCCGAACAGCAGGACCAGCGCGCCGAGAAAGAAAATGGAATTGAGCAGCGCGCCGCTCAGTGAGGACACCATATACGCCAGCCAGCTGGGCCGCTTTGTCCGCAGCAGCGCCCGGCAGATCAGTCCGGCCAGCCAGCCGGTCAGAATCCGCGGAACCATCGTCAGTACAAACAGATAGAACGGATTGATCGCCAGAAGTGCCGCGCCGAACGGATTGAGTCCGAACGCCTGGGCAAAACTGGTCAGTCCGAACACTCCGCCGAGGAACGCGCCGCCGGCCGGTCCGATGAAGATGGCACCGATGATCACGGGCAGTGTTGAGAATGTGATTTCTAAAGATCCGTAGCGGAGAAAGCCAAGCGGCGTAAACGCCATGAGGATGATGATGGCCGAGAGAATGGCCAGTTGAATCATGCGCAGCGTACGGCTGCGTGTCTGTTCGTTCATAGTAAATGCTCCTTTCGCTGTCGCCTCATCTGAGATGAGTGCAATGCTTGGAAGGTATTATACAGGGTTCAGGGCTGCTTTGTCGATAGCCTGTGTTCCGGCTTCGTCCGCTGATTCATCTGCCAGATCTGCTGCAGCCCGTTCAGCGTAAGGTCAGGTTCATGACGCAGCGGTTGGCCTGTTCGCAGGTATGGCAGAATCTCCGCTGCATGACGTCCGGTCAGGACGACCGGCAGCTGTTCAAGGGACCACTCATCGGCGAGCCGCTGTATCAGTCCGTCGACCATCGCGGCCTGTCCGTAGATCAGCCCGCTGGTCATTGAGTCGATCGTATTGCGTCCGAGCAGCTGGCGCGGCGGTTCGAGCGCGATTCGCGGCAGTTCGGCGGCACTGAGCGACAGAGTTTCCAGCGACGACGCCACGCCCGGCGCGATCAGGACACCGATCAGGTCGCCGTCAGCGTTCACGCCTGTCACGGTCGTCGCCGTCCCCAGGGCGATGACGGCCAGCGGCCCGCCGCCTGTCTTGAGAGCCGCCACTGTATTGGCCACGATATCGGCACCCAGCTGGGACGGGATATCGGTCCGGATACTCAGTCCGGTCCGGATGCCGGGGCCGACAATCAGCGGGCGAAGATGCAGCGTCTGCTCAATCATCTGGCTGACGACATGCTGCAGGGGCCGAACGACGGATGAGAGTATCGCCCCGCTGAACTCTGACATGGCCAGGCCATGCATCCGGGTAATCTGATCGAACAGAACCGCCAGCTCATCCGTGCTCCGGTCCGGAACGGCGGATATGGTTGAAGAAAAACAGAGCGTCTGGTCCCGGTAGGCACCGAAGCTCAGATGACGATTGCCGATATTGCAGACCAGTAACATGATCGCCGCCTCCTGCCGGAATGATCAGAAACGCAGAGTCTGTCCCCGATCGTGAATGATGACTTCGTTATGTCCGGGATCAGATGAAGCTTCCGTATGGCCGATGATCTTCGCGTCCAGCTGCCAGGTCCGGCAGATCGCCAGTATCGCCCCGGCGACGGATTCATCACAGTAGAGTTCCATCCGGTGGCCCATATTGAATACCTGATACATCTCAGGCTCATTGATCTGTCCGGACTGCGCGATCGCCTCGAAAATAGCCGGCCGGTCAAACAGCTGATCCTTGACATAACGGATGCCATGTCCGAAATCGCGGCATTTGATCTGGCCGCCGCCGGTACAATGGATCAGCCCGCTGATGTGCTCCTGGTAGAGCGGCAGGATCTGCGCAACGACCGGCAGATAAGAACGGGTCGGCGACAGCAGCGCTTCCCCGACGGTCAGCGAGGAGCCCGGC